>DATMJH010000116.1:0-7447 GCA_035554015.1 Mycobacteriales bacterium | reverse complement strand
GTCGACGACGTGACGGGGCAGCCGCTGGTGCGCAACCGGACCGCGCTGGTCGTGTCGGTCAACCGCGGTCTGCTGCGGGCGCAGGACGACGGCGGCGACGACGTGCTGGCCCGGCTCGGCGGGCTCGTCGGCAGGTCGGCGCAGGACCTGCGGCAGGCGATCACGCCGTGCGGCGGTGGCGTGCGGCCGCCGTGCTGGCGCGGCTCGCCGTACCAGCCGGTCCCGGTCGCCGAGTTCGACGCGGCCGACGCCGACGGCGTGGCACGGGTGCTGACGGTCGAGGAGCGCCGCGAGGACTTCCCCGGCGTCTCGGTCGACTTCCGCGCCGTCCGCGAGCACCCGGGCGGCGAGTCGGCCGCGCACGTGCTCGGCTACCTCGGCCCGATCAGCTCCGAGGAGGTCGGCACGGCGCCGTACGACGGCGTGCGCCCGGACGCGCTGGTGGGGCGCGCCGGCGTCGAGGCCTCCTACGACGCCGACCTGCGCGGCCGCGACGGCGTCGAGCAGCTCGAGGTCGACCACCTCGGCGCCGTCACCGGGCGGCGCACCACGACCGAGCCGGAGCCGGGGGCGACGCTGGTGCTCTCGCTGCACGCCGGCGTGCAGCGGGCGGCGGAGCAGGCGCTCGAGCGCGCCGTCGCCCGGCCCCGCGCGACGCCGGCGCGGGGCGGCGGCGGGCAGCGGCTGCGTGCCGACTCCGGCGCCGTCGTCGTCATGGAGGCGCGCACCGGGCGCGTCGTCGCGCTCGCCAGCCACCCGACCTACGACCCGACGGTGTTCGTCGGCGGCGCCTCGCCCGCGCAGTACGCGGCGCTCGTCGACGAGGCCCGCGGCGCACCGCTGGTGTCGCGCACCGTGCAGGGTGCGTACGCGCCGGCGTCCACGTTCAAGGTGGTGACGACGGCGGCAGCGGTGCAGAGCGGCGACTACCCGCTGACCGGGCGCTACCCGTGCCCCGGCTCGTACGCGCCGCTCGGCGGCAAGCGGAACTTCGAGGGCGTCGGCATGGGCGACATCGACCTGCGCACCGCGCTGGTCCGCTCCTGCGACACCGTCTACTACGCGTTCGCCTACGAGCAGTGGCTGCGTGACGGCGGCAACCGGCCGGTGCAGTCGCCGCGCGACCCGGTGCTGGCGATGGCGACGGCGTTCGGCCTCGGCGAGCGGACCGGGGTGGACCTACCCGGGGAGCGGCGCGGCACCGTGCCCGACCGCGCGTGGCTGCGCGCGCGGTGGGAGGAGCGCAGGGCCGACCACTGCGCCGGGGCGGACAACCCCGCGTTCGATGCCGAGCGGCGGCGGGCGAACCGCGAGTACTGCGAGGACGGCTGGCGCTTCCGTGGCGGTGACGCGGCGAACGTCGCGGTGGGGCAGGGCGACCTGCTCGTCACGCCGCTGCAGCTGGCGACCGTGTACGCCGCCGTCGCGAACGGCGGCACGCTGCTGTCGCCGCGGGTCGGCCGTGCGCTGGTGACTCCGGACGGCGTGCGCGAGATCGCGCCGCAGGTGCGCGGTCGCGTGCCGGTGGACCAGGCCGTGCTCGCCTACGTCCGCGACGCGCTGGCCGCGGTGACGACCGAGGGCACCGCCGCCGGTGCCTTCGCCGGGCTGCCGCTGCACGTCGCCGGCAAGACCGGCACCGGCGAGGTGGCCGGCAAGCAGGACACCTCCTGGTTCGCCTCCTACGCGCCGGCCGACGACCCGCAGCTCGTCGTCGTCGGCGTCGTCAGCCAGGGCGGCACGGGCGGCACCGTCGCGGCGCCGATGGTGCGCGAGGTGTACGAGGCGGTGTTCGGCCTGCGCGGGGCGCCGCCGCTGCTGCCGGGCGGCCGGCTGCCGGCAGCGGTGCCGGAGGTGGAGCGGTGAGAGAGGTGCTGCACGAGCCGGTCGAGGCGGAGCGGTGAGCCAGGTGCTGCGGGCGCTGCCGGCTGACGTGCGGCGGCGCAGCGCCGCCCGGCGCGGCCCGCTGCCGGCGGGGCGGCTCGACCTCGTGCTGCTGCTGGCCGTGGCCTCGCTCGTGGGGCTCGGCGCGCTGCTGGTCTGGTCGGCGACGCGCCAGCGGCTGCTCGCCGCCGGCGGCGACCCGACCGCCTTCCTGCAGCGGCACCTCGTCAACGCCGCCGTCGGCACCGTGCTCGGCGCCGCCGTCGCGCTGGTCGACCACCGCACGCTGCGCACGCTCGTGCCGCTGGTGTACGTCGGCGCCGTCGCCGGGCTGGTCGCGGTGCTCAGCCCGCTCGGCTCGACCATCAACGGGGCGCACAGCTGGATCGTGCTGCCGGCCGGGTTCCAGGTGCAGCCGTCGGAGCTGGCGAAGGTGGCCGTCGTCGTCGGCATGGCCCTGGTGCTGGCGGAGCGGCGCGACGGCGAGCACGAGCCCGCGACGCCCGACGTGCTGCTCGCGCTCGGGCTCGCCGCCGTGCCGGCGGCGCTGGTGCTCCTGCAGCCCGACCTCGGGACCGTGCTGGTGCTGGTGCTCATCGCGCTGGCGGTGGTCGCGCTGGCCGGGGCGCGCGCCCGCTGGCTGGTGGGGCTGCTCGTCGCCGGCGTCGCCGTCACGGGCGTGGCCGTGCACGTCGGCGTGCTCGACGACTACCAGGTCGACCGCTTCGCGGCGTTCGCCGACCCGGCACTCGACCCGCAGGGCGTCGGCTACAACACCAGCCAGGCGCGCATCGCCATCGGCAACGGCGGGCTCACCGGCACGGGCCTGTTCGAGGGAAGCCAGACCCGGGGGCAGTTCATCCCCGAGCAGCAGACCGACTTCGTCTTCACCGTGGCGGGGGAGGAGCTGGGTCTGGTCGGCGGCGCGCTGCTTCTCGTGCTGCTCGGCGTGGTGCTGTGGCGCGGGCTGGCGATCGCCGCGCGGGCGCCCGACGTCTTCGGGCGCGTGGTCGCCGGCGGCGTGGTCGCGTGGTTCGCGTTCCAGTCCTTCGTCAACATCGGGATGACGCTCGGCATCCTGCCCGTGACGGGGCTGCCGCTGCCGTTCGTCTCCTACGGCGGGTCGTCGATGTTCGCCTGCCTGGTGGGCGTGGGGCTGCTGCAGAACGTGCACCTCGGCAGCAGCGCCCGCTAGGTCGACAACCCGGCGCGTCACTCCTGGGCGCTCACCCGGCCGGACGCGCAGCGCCGAGCAAGATCGTCTGCAGCTCCGTCACGTCCTGCCTGGCGTGACGGAATCGCAGATGCCGCGCGCCCCGGCACTTCGGGGGCCCCGAGGCGCGAGCGCCCATGAGCCGGCCGGGGCGTCGGTGCAGCGGCAGCTCCCGCCGCCGGAGCACGCCGGCTCGCGCTAGGCCCTCCTGCCGACGGCGACGAACGTCGGGGCGAACAGCGTGGGGCGCACCGTCTGCGCGTCCGCGCGCTCGAACGCCGCGGCCCAGCGCTGGACGTCCTCAGCCGTCACCACGCCCTCGGCGACCATCGCCTCACGGGCGGCCCAGGACGGCGGCCGCATCCCCGGGGGCGGGCGCACGATCGCGTACCGCCCCTCGTGGACGAGCGGCTCGAGCCCGGCCGCCTCGAGCAGGTGCCGGAGGCGCAGGCCGACCGAGACGTCGTTGCCGCGCCGTCGCTGGAACTCGACGTAGCGCTCGACCTGGTCGTCGAGCTCCGGGTCGGCGTCGAGCTGCCGGATCGCGGTGAGGTCGACGTCGACGAGGTAGACCGAGCCGCCCGGGCGCACGACGTCCGACAGGTGCTGCACGATCGCCGCCTCGGCGCCGCCGTTGTGGGCGAGGACGTGCCGCAGAACCGCGACGTCGACGCTGCCCGGTTCGAGGCCGGTGCCGCCGGCCTCGCCCTGCCGGAGCTCGACGTCGACCCCGGCCGCCGACACGACGGCCCGGGCGGCCTCGAGCGCGCTCCGGTCGCGCTCGACCCCGACCACCCGGCCGCCGGGAGCGACGGCCCTGGCGAGCTGCACGCTGGTGGCGGCAGGCCCGCACCCGACGTCGGCGACGACTGCTCCGGGGCCGATGCCGGCCAGCTCCCACAGGTGGCGCTCCTCGGCCGCCGCCAGCTCGGCCATGAGCAGGTACCGGCCGACCTCCTCCTCGCTGACCGCGAGCGCGTACCCGGCCATCGCCACCCCCTGGCGGCGCACCGTACGCGCGGCAGTCCTCGTCGTCGACGCTCACCCCCCGGGAGCGCGTCCCGTCGTCGGCGGGCCCCTTGGCCCGGCTCGTCGGGTGGTCAACAAGAGGTCACCGTCAACACGCCGGCGGTGTGTCGACGGCGACCTCTTGTTGATCAACCAGGGCACCGGTCCCGGGCGCCGCGTCACCGGCGCGCGGAGCGGAGTCGCTCGGCGCGCGAGAGGACGCGCCGGCGCACAGCCTCCTGCTGCCGCCGGACCTCGAACCACCTGACCCGCTCGGTCGTCCACCCGAAGGGCTCTGTGCGCAGGTCCCGCCCCCGGTCCTTGGCCACCATCGGCTCGCCCGCGTGCGCACGGCGCCCGTCGAACTCGACCGCCAGCTTCAGCTCCTCGTCGCCGAGGTCGAAGCGGGCCACCAGCCTCACGGCGTGGTCGAAGAGCTGGACCTGGGGCACGAGGCCCGGGAGGACCGGAGCCAGGACCAGGCGGGTCAGCGTCTCCCCAGGCGACTCCGCCCGGCCGTCAGCGACAGCCGCCGCGGCCCGGAAGGCGGGCGCGCCCCGCCAACGCTCGATCCGCCGCGCTGCGGCGCCGAGGCGCTGGGCGCTGACGAGCCCCCGGTGGAGCGCGCCGTCCATGGCGCAGACGAGAGCCTCGTGGGTGAGCAGCAAGCGGCAGTCGATCAGCGTGCGCAGCGGCGTCGTGATCCACAGGCCGCTGCTGGTCTGCGTCAGGTCACCGGCGCCGAAGCTGAGCTGGTGCCGGTGCAGCACCCGGCCAGCGTGGTGGACGTCCGGGAGCGGCAGGCGCACGGCGACGTCGGAGTGCAACCAGTCCTGCGCGCCGGTCGCCGGGTCGTCGTCGTCGATGAGCGGGAGCTGCCACACCCGGGCTGCGAGCCGGCCGGCCGCGACGGCGACCAGCCCTCGACGGCGCTGCCCGGTCGCGGGATCCGGCCTGCCGAACTCGACCGGCTGGCCCTCGCCACGGCTCGCCAGGACCGCCGCGTGACCGAGCTGCTCGGCAGTCAGCACGGAGCCGCCGTCGGCGTAGGTGCCCGGCCAGACGACCTCCCAGCTCCCGTCGCGGACCCGGCTGTCGACAGCGCTCGTGGTCATCGACCGGAGCGCCAGTCGTCGCGTCCAGACGCCGCAGGTACCTGCGCCGAGCGCTGCCAGGTGCGGGTCGTGGACGGGTCGCGGCCTGTCCTGAGGGGCGGGCGCCGGTGCGGTCATGCGCGGGAGCCAAGCGCTGGGCGGCGCCGCCGTGGGCGACGGCGCCGGATCTGTGGGCACCCGCGGTGATCGACAAGGGCTTGACGTCGACACGCCGACGGTGTGTCGACGGCGACCTCTTGTTGATCATTCGAGGGCTGGGGTCGACAGCGGACGTAGCCTGGACGGCATGCCGGTCGAGAGCCTGTTCCCCCGCCTCGAGCCGCTGCTGCCGACGGTGAGCAAGCCGATCCAGTACGTCGGCGGCGAGCTCAACAGCCAGGTCAAGGACTGGGACGCCGCCGACGTCCGCTGGTGCCTGATGTACCCCGACGCCTACGAGGTCGGGCTGCCCAACCAGGGCGTCATGATCCTGTACGAGGTGCTCAACGAGCGGGACGGCGTGCTGGCCGAGCGCACCTACAGCGTCTGGCCGGACATGGCGCAGGCGATGCGCGCGGCCGGCGTGCCGCAGTTCACCGTCGACGGCCACCGGCCGGTGCGGGCGTTCGACGTGCTCGGCGTCAGCTTCTCCACCGAGCTCGGCTACACCAACCTGCTCGAGGCGCTCGACCTCGCGGGCATCCCGCTGCACGCCGTCGACCGCACCGACGACGACCCGATCGTGCTCGCCGGCGGACACGCGGCGTTCAACCCCGAGCCGATCGCCGACTTCGTCGACGCGGCCGTGCTCGGCGACGGCGAGCAGGCGGTCCTCGAGATCACCGAGGTGCTGCGGCAGGCCAAGCGCGACGGCGTCGACCGCGAGCAGACGCTGCTGCGCCTGGCCCGCACCGGCGGCGTCTACGTGCCGCGGTTCTACGACGTCAGCTACCTCGACGACGGCCGGATCGGCCGGGTCGCGCCGAACCGCCCCGACGTCCCGTTCCGGATCGCCAAGCGCACGGTCATGGACCTGGACGAGTGGCCGTACCCGAAGCAGCCGCTCGTGCCGCTCGCCGAGACGGTGCACGAGCGGATGAGCGTCGAGATCTTCCGCGGCTGCACCCGGGGCTGCCGGTTCTGCCAGGCCGGCATGATCACCCGCCCCGTGCGCGAGCGGAGCATCACCGGGATCGGCGAGATGGTCGACCAGGGCCTCAAGGCGTCCGGCTACGAGGAGGTCGGCCTGCTGTCGCTCTCCAGCGCGGACCACTCCGAGATCGCCGAGGTCACCAAGGGCCTCGCCGACCGCTACGAGGGCACCAACACCTCGCTCAGCCTGCCGTCGACGCGCGTCGACGCCTTCAACATCGACCTGGCCAACGAGCTGTCCCGCAACGGCCGCCGCAGCGGGCTCACCTTCGCGCCCGAGGGCGGCAGCGAGCGGCTGCGCCAGGTCATCAACAAGATGGTCAGCAAGCAGGACCTCATCGACACCGTGACGACGGCGTACGGCAACGGCTGGCGGCAGGTGAAGCTGTACTTCATGTGCGGTCTGCCGACCGAGACCGACGAGGACGTGCTCGAGATCGCCGAGATGGCGCAGGAGGTCATCCGCGCCGGGCGCCAGGCCGCGGGCACCAACGACGTCCGCTGCACGGTGAGCATCGGCGGCTTCGTGCCCAAGCCGCACACGCCGTTCCAGTGGGCCGCGCAGCTCGACCCGGAGACCACCGACCGGCGGCTGAAGCTACTGCGCGACGCGATCCGTGCCGACAAGCGCACCGCCAAGGCGATCGGCTACCGGTACCACGACGGCAAGCCCGGCATCGTCGAGGGGCTGCTGTCGCGCGGTGACCGGCGGGTCGGGCGGGTCATCGAGCGAGTCTGGCGCGACGGCGGCCGGTTCGACGGCTGGAGCGAGCACTTCTCCTACGAGCGGTGGACGACGGCGGCCGCCGAGGAGCTGGCGCCGTTCGGCGTCGATCTCGACTGGTACACCACCCGCGAGCGCGACGAGCTCGAGGTGCTGCCGTGGGACCACCTCGACTCCGGGCTCGACAAGGAGTGGCTCTGGGCCGACTGGCAGGACGCCCTCGCCGAGACCGAGCTTGACGACTGCCGGTGGACGCCCTGCTACGACTGCGGCGTCTGCCCCCAGATGGGGACCGAGATCCAGATCGGACCGACCGGACGGACGCTCCTGCCACTGAGCGTCGTCTGATGCGACTGTCGACCAGCGCGGCTG
>DATMJH010000115.1:0-4589 GCA_035554015.1 Mycobacteriales bacterium | reverse complement strand
TCGGTCGACCCGGCCTCGGTCTCCGGCGCGTACCGCCTCGACTCCGGCGGCTGGGCCGTTCCCGTCCGCTCGGCCCCCCCGGCCTGGTTCACCGAGGAGCAGCGCGAGAAGACCAAGGGCGGCAAGCCCCAGCCGGCGCCGTCGGAGGCCGTCGGACCCGATGTCCCGCTCTCCGGCTACGTCGGCATCCGGCCGGGCAGCCAGATCATCTTCCCGTACGGCTGCACGACGAACTTCGTGTTCGGCTCACCCGGCTCGTACTCGATCGGCACGGCCGGGCACTGCGTCGACAAGGTCGGCGAGCCGGTCACGCTGATCACGATCGCGCCGGGCACACCGCCGTCGCCGGAGAACCTCGTGCTCGTCGAGATCGGCACGGTGGCCAAGCGGGTGGACAACGGCATCGGTGCCGACTTCGCCCTCGTCAGCATCAAGCCCGAGCTGCAGAGCTGGGTCTTCCCGACGATCCCGGTCGTCGGCGGTCCCTGCGGCGTCTACACCGGCGACGGCGTCGTCAACGCGTCGGTCCCGCTGAGGGGCCACGCCACCGCCGACCCGGGTGAGCAGGTCTTCCACTACGGCCACGGCCTCGGCGTCGGCACCGGCGGCACGCCCCGCACCGGCCACGGCCTGTACTGGGAGAGCAAGGCGTTCTGGTGGGCCGGGAACGTCGTGTTCGGCGACTCGGGCAGCGCCGCGCGGATCGGCACGACCGGTCTCGGCGCCGCCGGCGACGTCACGCACCTGATCATCTTCGACGGCAAGCACCTCGGCGCGACGGCGGCGGGTACCCGAGCGGCGGAGCTGCAGCGCATCGCCGGCAAGCCGATCGTGAGCAGCCCGTACTGCGTGTGAGGTGGTAGACCCCTCGCCGGCGCCGCACCGGCGGCGCCGGCGAGGAGGACGTCGTGGGCCTGGTCGTGCAGATGACCGGAGCGCTGCTGGTGCTGGGTGCGTTCGCGCTGCTCCAGCTGCGGGTGCTGGGCCCGACGTCCGTGCCGTACCTGCTGATGAACGCCGTGGGGGCAGCCGTGCTCGCCTCGAACGCCGGCGTCAACGGGCAGTGGGGGTTCGTGCTGCTCAACACCGTGTGGTGCGCCGTGTCTCTCGTGTCGCTGGCCCGGCGCGGGGCAGCCGCCTGACGACCCGGCGATGACTGCGGGCGCCGCACGGCGTCTGCCCTGCATGGAGCCGCAGCCGGACGACCGCGGTGCCGTGCGGCTGCGGTGCCGGTCGGTCGGCGACGGCGTCGACGGCGCCGAGGCGCTGCTGCGCTCCGGCACCCCCGTCGTGCTCGAGCTGGCGGGCGACGACGTCCTGCTCGACGCCGTCGGCGAGCTCGCCCGGCTGACCCTGGTCGCCCGCCGCTGCGGCACGCAGCTGCGCGTGCACGCCCGCGCCCCGGCGCTGCGCCACCTGGCGGAGCTGGTCGGGCTCTGCGACGTGCTGCACGTCGGGGCGGCCGACGGCGGCTGCCCGTCGGTCGGCCGCGCCAGTACGGTCCGCCGCATGCGCACCGGCGTCGTCCTGTTCACCTCCGACCGCGGCATCCGCCCCGCCGACGCCGCCGCAGCCGCGGAGCGGCTGGGCTTCGACGCGTTCTACGTGCCCGAGCACACCCACATCCCGGTACGACGCGAGGCGGTGCACCCGGGCACCGGCACGGCGGAGCTGCCCGACGACCGGTACGCCCGCACCCTCGACCCGTGGGTGGCGCTCGCCACCGCCGCCGCGGTGACCTCGCGGATCCGGCTGGCCACCGCCGTCGCGCTGCCCGTGGAGAGCGACCCGATCACGCTGGCCAAGACCATCGCCTCGCTCGACCACCTGTCCGGCGGGCGGGTGACGCTCGGCGCCGGCTTCGGCTGGAACACCGACGAGCTCGCCGACCACGGCATCCCGGGCGGACGGCGGCGGACCGCGCTGCGCGAGCACCTCGAGGCGATGCGCGCCCTGTGGACGCAGGAGGAGGCGTCGTACGACGGCGAGTTCGTCTCCTTCGGGCCGAGCTGGGCGTACCCGAAGCCGGTCCAGGACCACGTGCCGGTGCTCGTCGGCGCGGGCGGCACGGAGAGGACCTTCGGCTGGATCTGCGCGCACGCCGACGGCTGGATCACCACGCCGCGGGAGACCGACGTCGACGAGATCGGCCGGCAGGTCGCGCTGCTGCGGCGGATGTGGTCCGACGCCGGGCGGTCCGGCGTGCCGCAGGTCGTCGCGCTGGGCGGGCGGGCCGACGCCGAGCGGTCGGCGCGGCTCGCGGAGGCCGGCGTCACCGACCTCGCGGTCGGCATGCCCGACGCCGAGCCCGACGCGGTCGTGCACTACCTGGAGCGGGTGGCGGAGCGGCTCGGCCTGTCCGGTTGAGATGCGGCTCGCCGGCCAGGGCCGGTCAGAGGGTGTAGCGGAGCACCGCGCCGTCGTCCTGCTCGTGCACGCGCCCCTGCACGGCGAGCAGCTCGAGGTGCGCGCCGGTCTCGAAGACCGCGAGCATCGCGTTGAAGCGGTCGAGCTCGTCGAACGCGCGCTCGCGCCGGGTCCAGGTGAGGATCCGGGCCACCTCCGCCACCGTGGCCGCCCCCGACCGCAGCGCCGCCTCCACCTCGTCGAGCCGGCGGCCGTGGTGCGCGACCAGCTCGTCGACGCGGGCGTGCACGCTGTCGGCCACCGGGCCGTGCGCCGGCAGCAGCAGCGCGTCCGGCCGCGAGCGCACCAGCGCCAGCGACCGCAGGAACGCGCCGAGCGGGTCGGCGGTCAGCGCCGGCTCGAAGCCGATCGACGGCGTGATGGTCGGCAGCACGTGGTCGCCGGCGAACAGCAGCCGCGCGTCGGTGTCGTGGAAGACGACGTGCCCGGCGGTGTGGCCCGGCGTCTCCACCACCGCGAGCGTGCGGCCGCCGGGCAGCGGCAGCTCGCCGTCCGTCAGCCACTCGTCCGGCAGCTCCCAGTGCTCCGGGTCGGGCCGGTGGCCCGCGACCGCCTCGGCCACCTCGTCGGCGAGCGCGGGGGCGCCGAGCCGACGCAGCCGGTGGACCTGCGTGGCGAGCGGGCTGCGGTCGGGCTGGTTGAGCAGCTCGAGGGTGGGGCGGTCACCGGCGCCCAGCGCGACCGACGACCCGACCTCGCGCCGCACCGCGACGGCGTTGGTGTAGTGGTCGCGGTGCACGTGCGTGACGAGGAACCGGCGGACGTCGCCCAGGCCGGCGCCGATCTCGGCGAGCGCGGCGACCAGCTGGTCGCGCGCGGCCGGGATGGCCCAGCCGCCGTCGACGAGCACGAGGCCGTCGGCGGTCTCGACCGCGTACACGTTGACGGCGCGCAGCCCGTCGTTCGGCAGCGGCAGCGGGATGCGCGTGACGCCGTCGGCGACCGGGTGCGCACCGGGCTCGGTCCAGGGCATCCGCGATCTCTACCAGGGTGCGGGAGGGCAGGAGAGCGCAGGGTGTCGTCGACGTCGTGCCGCAGCGGCCGAAGGAGGGGCGGAACCGACGCGTCGTTCGGCGGGCTCGTCCGGGTGCGCGACAAGGCCTGACCGGCACCGCTACCTCTTGCGCACCAGGAGCGCATCGACTGTCACGCGCCGCCCCGTGCTGGTGGTGCGCAGAGTGACCGTGCCGGCGCGGACCGAAGCCTGCACCGGCAGGAAGAGCACCTGCCGCACCCTGGTCGTCGGCGCCACGAGGCTCACCGACCCGATGCGGGTCGAGCCGAGGAACACGTCGAGGCTGCCGCAGGTAGGGCACGTCGTCGCGACGACGGCGAACCGGCGGCCCTGCGCGGACGGGCGGGCGAGAGCGGCTCCGCGCGACGTCGTCACGGTTGTCGTGTTGGCGTAGGTCCCCACCGAGGCGACCTGTGACCAGCCCGCCGTCGTACGTACCATCGCCCGGTCGTCGAGCGGCATCGCGGTGCACCGCTCGGAGGACCACGCCGAGACGTTGCCCACCGTGTCCCTCGCGCGAACGGACAGGCAGTACTCGTATCCCGGCGCCATCGTCAGTGATCGGGAGCCTTCTCTCGTGCCGGCCCAGCCCGCCGGGATGACCAGCGCGGAGAACCCGGCGTCAGAGAAGTTCGCGCGCCGGTAGCGGACGTCGTAGCTGCCCACGCCTGCGGGGTCCGTCGCCGCGTACGACAACGTCAGCTTCGGCACCAGGGCAACGCCAGGCAGGGTCGCGACGGACACCACCGGCGGTGCGGTGTCGACGATCCACCTGTGCGACGCCGTCGTGGAACGACCGTGCGCGTCGCGCGCCGTCACGGTCAGGGTGTGAGTGCCCGCGGCCAGCGTCGCCGCGAACCCTGTCCGGCAGTCGGCCGTCGGCTTGCCGTCCAGGAGGCAGGTGACCGTGAGGCCGCCGAGGGGAGCGGTGTCGTCCGTGATCCGCACCGGCAGCCGGACGACGCCGGCCGTCCGGCCGGGTGCGCCCGGGAACGTCACCACAGGGGCTGCGCCGTCGTACTGCCACCAGGACACCGAGCGCACGTCGTGGCCGGCAGGCGCGTCACGGAACGTCGTGGTGGCGGCGGCGCCGGCCACGACGTGCGCTCGGTGTCCTGGTGGCAGTACGACGGCGCAGCCCCTGTGG
>DATMJH010000114.1:0-3400 GCA_035554015.1 Mycobacteriales bacterium | reverse complement strand
GTGTTGAGGCGCAGCAGCTCGCTCTCGTCGTAGCGGCCGGTGATGATGTGCCAGTCGAGGATCCCTGCCATCCAGTCTTGCAGCGACGTCACCCACGCGTCGAGCGTGCGCCGACCGTGCTCGCTGAGTCCGAAGTCATCGGCGAGAAGCGGCAGCCCGGTGGCGACGATGTGCTCGAACTGCTTCATCCGGGAGGTCATGAGGTCGTTGACGACAGCGACCGCTTGTGGGCGTTGGATGGCGAGGAAGTTCTCAACGACGAGGACGCAGTTGTGCAGCTCGCCTTCGAACTGGATCTCCTTTTGGTAGGAGAAGACGTCGTTGAGCAGGCAAGCGTAGTCCTGCGCGGCGTTTTCGAGCTGGACCATCGGCCGGGTGCTGAACAGCTCGGCGGGAAGGTCGCCGCGTTGGGTGATGCGGGCGAGGTTCATCGTCATGTCTGAGCCGAACGTGTTGCGGCGCATCTCGATGTAGTCGACGGGGTCCGGGATGCGCTGCTCGATGTGGTTTTGCAGCTCCCACAGCCAGCTCGCGGTCATCCGCTCGACGGCTTGGCGAAAAACGCGGCGGTCGTCGATCTGCATCGGCTGTGCCGCGCGGTTCCACAGCTCGGCGAGCCCTCGCTCGAGTGGGTTGGCGGGCGGCGGGACCTGCTCGCAGTCGATCGGCATAAACAGCGACAGGCGCTCGTTTTGGACCTTCGCGCCGCCGAGGTCGCGGGTGGTGCCGAAGACTTGCGGAAAGAGGTCGTCTCCGTAGGTACCCCACGTCAGCCAAGCGGAGGAGATGTCGAGCTGCGGGCCACTGGCGTCCGGATGAAGTCGCGCTGCGCAGGCAGCGAAGTCATAGGAGGCGATCTTGCGCTCGTCCCAGATGGCGGCGCCCTCGAGTCCCGCTAGCCCGTCGAGCATCCCCATCTCGCGCGACCACTCGATGCAGTGCTTGCGTGAGCGTTCGAGGTTGGGGTTCACTCGCGCCGCGTAGGGCATGTAGAAGTCGGGCAGCGCGGTCGGCCCGACCTGGCGGTAGGGCGCGTGGACGTGGCTGCGAAAGCGCGTCAGGCCCAGCGTCTGGGGTGATGCAGTGAATGCCCGGACGGCCGTCATCCCCAGAGCACTCGGTCCGCTGAGCGTCGCCACCGGCGGGTCGTGGCACGCGGATTGGTTCATGTAGCGGCTGGAGCGCATGTGCCACTCGTGGCCGCCGGACTGCCAGTCCTGCAGCCCCTTGACGTAGAGCAGCACGCTCTGGCGTTCCAGCGGGTCAAGCGCGTGTTCTTCGAAGAGCTGTGGCAGCTCGGTCAGGGCGGTGTGCTCGAACTGGTACAGGCGCGAGGTGAGGATCTCGTTCGTGAGGTCTGCCGCCGCTTGCGTATCCAGGTCCAGGAAGCGCTCGAGGACGAGCACGCAATTGGCGAGTTCGCCCTCGTCGAGTGTCTCGCGCTCATAGGAGAACAGGTCGTTGCGCAGGTGCACGGCGTCGGCGAAGGTGTCGCGCAGCACGCGCAGCGGACGGCTGGCGGCGACGCGGTCGGGGACCTCGACGAAGTTCGCGTGCTCGACGAGGTGCGCCGACCACGGCGCTCCGCCGACCTTGCGGCGCATCTCGATGTACTCGATCGGGTTCGGAACGCGAGCCTCGTCGATGTTGGCCAGCTCCCAGGCCGACTCCTGCAGGAGGTTCTGGGTGCTCTCGAAAAACCGCCGGCGCCAGTGCTCGGTCTTGCTGGGCACGGTGCGCGCCCACAAGTCCAGCAGGCCACGCTCGACCGGGTTGCTCGGCGCCGGCGGTGGGTCATCGCCATCCAGCGGCATGAACATCGGCAGCCGCTGCAGATGTGCCCGCCCGCCGGCCTTGTCGACGGGGCGCTTGAAGACGTCGAGGAAGTGGTCGTCGAAGTAGAAGACCCAGACATACCAGTCGGACACGAGGTCAAGCTCGGGCGCCAGCGTGTCGGGGTGCGTGTAGGCGCACAGCAGCGCGTAGTCCATCGCGTCGAACTTCTTTTCGTCCCAGACGGGCGGCGCTTCCTCGGGCCGCGTGTCGAGGATCCCGACCTCGCCGGCCCATGTCTTGCTGTGAGCCCGCGCGCCGTCGAGATGAGGGTTTAGGCGCGCCGGCCAGGCGAGGTAGAACTCCGGCAGCTCGAACGGCTGTCCTGCGCTCCGATCGGCCATCGCCAGTTCGAGCCTCCTCGCTTTCCCGATCGCTGGATCAGCCCCGCGCAACCCCTTCGCACTGCGGACAACTCGCAGCAGAGGTGCCTGCCGCAACCGACGATCTACCGCTTGACACGCCGCGTTGTCAAGGCATGTCCGATCACCGTGCAAGTTCGTTGGCGGATCCGACCTCCCGCCGACCCGCCGTCACCGCAACCCGGCCGCGAGCCTTCCCTTCACAACCCGCTTTTCCGGTTTGTAGTCGGTTAGTGAACCGGTTTGTAGCCCGGTTGCCGTGGTTGAAGACATATTTTGTACAGCCTCCAAAACGGCGGGTGAACGTGGTTAGATCGGCCGCGTACCGACGGCTGGGGTTCGGAGAACACCAGCCGCGGCGCAGACGACAGTTCCGCACGGCCGCGCGGAGGGCGCCGGTGGCTGCGCCTGGAGACGACACGAGGAGATCGATGTCTGCTATCCGCCCCAACTGCGTTGCGAGCCGTTCGTGCTGGGGCGCGGGGCGGAGGACGGCGGGCGTGATCACGAGATTGCGATGGCCTGCGGGCCGGAGGTGAGTCGTGGCTGAAGAGACGCTGGACGTTGAGGCACAGACCAACGGAGCGGAGCCGAAGCGCAAGAGCCTGAGCCCGGAGGCTGCGCGGACGCTGACGACGACGACCAAGTCGGTCCCGCAGATGCAGGCGATCTCGTCGCGCTGGCTGCTGCGCGTGCTGCCGTGGGTGCAGGTGTCCGGCGGCGCGTACCGCGTCAACCGGCGGAGGACCTACACCGTCGGTGATGGGCGCGTGACGTTCACGAATACCGGCGCCGAGGTGCGAGTCATTCCGCAGGAGTTGCGCGAGTTGCCGATGCTGCGCAGCTATGAGGACCTCGAGGCGCTGACGGCGCTTGCGGACAAGTTCACCCAGAAGGAGTTCTCGGCCGGCGCCACGATCGTCGAGGCCGGTGGCCCGGCCGATCAGGTGCTGCTGATCGCTCACGGCCGCGTCGAGCGGCTGCGCCCCGGCCGCTACGGCGACGACAACGTGTTGGAGGTGCTCGCCGATGGCGATCACTACGGATCACAGACGGTGCTGGAGTCCGACGACCGGTGGGACTCGACGCTGCGCGCGGCGACCGACACGATTGTGCTGTCGCTGTCACAGAAGGACTTCGAGCAGCTCGTCGAGCGTTACGAGGCGCTTGGCGCGCACATCGAGTCGATCCGCGGGCTGCTGCGC
>DATMJH010000113.1:0-5304 GCA_035554015.1 Mycobacteriales bacterium | reverse complement strand
GCGCGAAGCCCCAGATGCCGTACGTGGTCAGGTGGTAGCGCCGGCCCGCCTCGAGCGCCAGGTGCAGCCCCGGCCGGGCGCGCTGCATGGCGCGCAGGACCGCGAGCTCCTGCCGTGCCGTCACCTCGGTGCCGGGCACGCGCAGCCGGTCGGCGTCGATGCCGGTGCCGTCGAGCAGCGGCTGCACCGGCAGGCCGTGCTCGCCGGCGAGCCGCGTCAGCAGCAGCACGCTGGCGGCGCTGCGTGGCGCGTCGAGGTCGAGCACTCGGCCATGCCACGCGCCGTGGCCGGAACTGTCAAGACGATGACCGCCGCGGACGTGGGCGGTGGCCACGGGAGTGCCTACCGTTCGCTCGTGGTCAGCGTGGCGGTGATCGGCAGCGGCTTCGGCGGGGTCGCCGCCGCCGTGCGTCTGAAGCAGGCCGGCGTGCGCGACCTGGTGCTGTTCGAGAAGGGCGACGACGTCGGCGGCGTCTGGCGCGAGAACAGCTATCCGGGCGCCGCGTGCGACGTGCCGTCGCACCTGTACTCGTTGTCGTTCGCGCCGAAGCCCGACTGGTCGCGCCGGTTCGCCCCGCAAGGCGAGATCCTGCAGTACCTGCGCGACGTCGCACGGGACTTCGACGTGCTGCGGCACGTGCGGCCGCGCACCGAGGTGCTCTCCGCGTCGTTCGACGAGCAGCGCGGGCGTTGGTCGCTGGGCCTGTCCGACGGCACGGTGCACGAGGCCGACGTCGTCATCGCCGCGACCGGACAGCTCAGCCGGCCCCGGCCGCCGGCCGTGCCGGGTCTGGAGCGGTTCACCGGCAGGCTGTTCCACTCGGCCGCGTGGGACCACGGGCACCGGTTCGACGGCGAGCGGGTCGCCGTCGTGGGCACCGGGGCGAGCGCGATCCAGTTCGTGCCGCGCATCGCGCCGGCGACCGCACGGCTGACGGTGTTCCAGCGGTCGGCGCCGTACGTGATCCCGAAGCGCGACCACGAGTACGGCCGGCTGGCGCTGGCCGCCTTCGCCCACGTGCCCGGTGCGCTGCGCGCCAGCCGGTACGCCAACTACTGGAACAACGAGCTGCGCAGCCTGGGGTTCAACACCGACCCGCGGCTGCTCGCCGGCGTGGCGGTGCGCTACCGCCGCTACCTGCGCCGCGTCGTGCCCGACCCGGTGCTGCGCGCGAAGGTCACCCCGACGGATCCGCTGGGCTGCAAGCGGATCCTCATCTCCAACGAGTGGTACCCGGCGCTGCAGCTGCCGCAGGTGGAGCTGTGCACCGAACCGGTCGCGGAGGTGCGCGAGCGCACGGTGGTGAGCGCTGACGGTGCGGAGCGCGAGGTCGACACGATCGTGCTCGGCACCGGTTTCGCCGCGACGGAGTTCCTCGTGCCGATGCAGGTGCGCGGCCGTGGCGGTGCGCTGCTGCACGACCGGTGGCGCCGTGGTGCCTCGGCCTACCTCGGCACCACGGTGCCCGGCTTCCCGAACCTGTTCGTTCTCTACGGCCCGAACACCAACCTGGGCCACAACTCGATCCTGTTCATGGTCGAGGCGCAGGTCGGCTACGTCGTGCAGGCGGTGCAGCGGCTGGCGCGCGGTGACGTGCGCTGGATGGACGTGCGTGCCGAGCGCGCCGCGCGGTTCGACGCGTGGGTGCAGGAGCGCACCGGGCAAACGGTGTTCGCGGGCGGCTGCACGAGCTGGTACCTCACGCCCGACGGCCGCAACACCCAGAACTGGCCGGCGTCGACGCTGACCTTCCGCCGGCGGCTGTGGCGGCTCGACCTCGACGACTACGAGCTCGCCCCGGCGGTGCCGGCCCGGCCGCCCTTGCGGGCGGTGCCGGCATGAGGCTGCCGCTGGGCGTGGCGCGCGCCGCCGTGCGCCTGGGGTCGCGCCCGCTCGGCCGCCCGGTGCCGCTGACCGTGCAGCGGGCGCTGGTCGAGGCGCAGGCGCGGATCGGGAGGCTGCCGCGCGGCACGTCGGTCGAGCACACGGTGGTCGGCGGACGTCCGGCTGAGCTGGTGACCGGCCCGCGGCACGACGGCCCGCCGGTGCTGCTGCTGCACGGCGGCGCCTTCGTCACCGGGTCCCCGCGCACGCACCGGGTGCTCGCCGCGCACGTCGCGCACGCGGCGCAGGCTCCCGTCGTCGCGCTGGACTACCGGCGGGCGCCCGAGCACCCGTACCCGGCCGCGGTCGACGACGCCGAGGCGGCGTTCGAGCAGCTGTCGGCCGGTGGCCCGGTGCGCGTGTTCGGCGACTCCGCCGGCGGTGCGCTCGCGCTGCTGCTCGCGCTGCGCCGCCGCGACACCGGCCGTCCCGGCCCGGCCGCGATGGCGCTCGTCTCACCCGTCGCCGACCTCACGCTCACCGACGCGCTCGCCTACCGCGGTGCTGACCCGATGCTGCGGCCGTCGTGGGTCCGGCAGGGACGCGACGCGTTCGTCGGCCGCATCGACCCGCGCGGCATCTCGCCGCTGCACCGCGACCTGACCGGCCTGCCACCGGTGCTGCTCCACGTCTCGGAGCACGAGCGGCTCCGACCGGAGGGCGAGCGGCTCGCCGCGGCGCTGCGCGAGGCCGGCGTCGCCGTGACCTGCGAGCTGCTGCCGGACCTCTGGCACGACGTCCACGTGCACGCCCACCTCGTGCCCGAGGGCGCGGCAGCGGTGCAGCGCCTCGGTCGCTGGCTGAGGGAGCAGTGATCGTGCGGAGCGTCCTGGTCACCGGCGCAGGTCACGGCATCGGCCAGGCCACGGCAGAGCTCTTCGCCCGCGACGGCTGGCGGGTCGGGCTCTTCGACGTGGACGTCGACGCGGTGCGTGACGTCGCACGCCAGCTCGGCGGCGGCGCCGTGGCCGGGCAGCTCGACGTCGCCGACGCCGACGGGTGGGCCGCGGCGCTCCGCACCTTCACCGAGCCGACCGGCGGCGTCCTCGACGTGCTCGTCAACAACGCCGGCGTGCTGGTGTCCGGCCCGTTCGCGGATCTCCCCGTCACCGCGCAGCGGCGCGTCGTCGAGGTCAACCTGCTCGGCGTGCTCAACGGCTGCGCGGCGGCCTTTCCCCACCTGCGCCGCGGGTCGTGCGTGGTCAATCTCGCGTCGGCGAGCGCCCTCTACGGGCAGCCGGGGCTCGCGACGTACTCGGCGACCAAGGCCGCCGTGTGCACCCTGACGGAGGCGCTCGACCTCGAGTGGGAGCCGCTGGGCATCCGCGTCGTCGACGTGCTGCCGCTGTTCGTGCGCACCGGCATGGTCGACGAGCTCGCGGACGCCCGCAGTCTCCGGACGCTCGGCGTGCGGCTGTCACCGGAGGACGTCGCGGCGGCCGTGCGGCTGGCGGTCGAGGACCGCAGCCGGGTGCGCGGGCCGCACCGGGCCGTCGGTCGGCAGGCGCAGGTGCTCGCGGCCACGGCGCGGCTCGGCCCGCAGCTGCTGCGGCGCTCGCTCGCCGCGCGGCTGTCGCGCTAGTCGCCGACGACGACGCGCACGCGGCGACCGCCCACGGCCACGACGTCGCCGGCCCGGAGCTGCCGGCCGCGACGGGTCTCGACGCGTCCGCCGACCGTCACCTCGCCGGCCTCGAGCACCGACTTCGCGTCCGCCCCGGTGTCGACGAGACCGGCCAGCTTGAGCAGCTGCCCGAGCCGGATGACGCCGTCGCGGACGACGACGTCCTCCACCGGCCCGGGCACCTGCACAGCCTGCCCGACGGCTCAGCCGGCAGGCGTCCCGGCACCTGGCCCGGTGACCACGGTGATGGTGCCGGTGCGGGTACCGGACGCGGTCACGACCTCGTAGGGGAAGGTGCCGGTGCGCGTCGTCTGCACGGTGAACGCCTCGCCGGCCCGCAGCCCGCTGGCGGGACCGGAGCCGGAGTCGAACGGGAAGGCGGTCTTGGCGGCCACGCGCCGTACCGACGCGTAGTCGCCGGTGTCGTTGACCCAGGAGATGAAGGCACCGTCCGGCACGGTGATGTCGAGGCTGCCGCCGGCCAGGCTCGTCCGCGGCATGGCGGCAGCCTCGTAGGTGAACGTCGTGCCGACGCCGTTGCGCGTGAACACCAGGCCCCGCTTCGAGCCGGGCGGGATGAAGCCGGTGTCGCCGCCGGCTCCGGCCGCGGCGTACTCCGCCGTGCTGGTCGGCTGGCCGGGGTCGCTGGCGAGCAGCCCGCCGACGGTGCCGAAGTCGCTGTAGAAGTACACGTCGACGTCGGCCGCGCCCGTCGCGTCCGAGACGGACGCGAACCGGAACTGGCCACCCCACGTCCGCGGGTCGACGTCGAAGACGTGCATGACCGTGCCGTTGGTGGCGGGGTTGAGCAGCCAGGCTCGGCGGCCGAGGCCGGGAAAGCCCCGCTCGCCGTCGGTGAACCGCGTCGGCGCGGCGATCGAGCCGTTGACGGTCTGGACGGCGGTGAAGGCCGGCTGGTCGGCGCCGTGCGACACCGCCGGCAGGCCCGCGAGCAGGAGGGGGACGGACAGGACGAGAGCGCTGCGACGGCGCATGGGTGCTCCAGCTGGGTAGCGCGGGGGCACGGAGGTGTTCGACGTCGCGGCGGCTGTTCCTGCTTGGTCAGGAGCAGCCCACCGCCTGCACCCGCCAGCCCTCCGCCGTGGCGGACAGCTCGGTGCGCGAGCCCGGCCGCACGTCGAGGTCCCAGACGGCGTCCGCCGGCGCTCGCAGCGCGGTCACCACGGCAGCGCGCACGACGCCGCCGTGGGTGACGACGACGCGTCGCGGCGGCCCGTCGTGCCAGGTGTGCAGCACGGCTGCGACCCGGCCGTGCAGCTGCTCGAGTGACTCACCGCCGTGGCCGGCCCACGACGGGTCGCTGCGCCATGCGGCCAGCTGCTCCTGTGGCAGGTCGGCCAGTGCCCGGCCGGTCCATCGCCCGAGGTCCCACGGCCCGACCCGAGGGTCGACCGTGGCGCCGTCGACGTGCGCCCGGCAGGCGGGGGAGACGACGACGTCGCCCGCACCCCGCAACCACCCGGCCAGGTCCGGCAGTGGACCGGCGGCCGGCTCGTCGGGAGACGGGACGGCCCCGCGCCGTGCCGACGCGGTGCCCGGCGAGCGGACCAGCAGCAGCCGGACCGCGCTCAGGCGGTCACCGCAGCACGCTGGTCGCGGGACGCCGAGGCGCGCAGCGCGAGCGCCCCGTACGTCGCGCCGAGCGCCGCCCACAGCAGCGCCGAGACGCCCAGCGAGCGGATCCGGAAGTCCCACACGAGGTCGGCCGGCACGTCTCCGGGGTCGGTCGACCCGGGCAGCAGCGCCCACGCCAGCGCGACCAGCGCGAGACCGC
>DATMJH010000112.1:0-9213 GCA_035554015.1 Mycobacteriales bacterium | reverse complement strand
GCGTACAGCGGACGGAAGACGACCACCTTCTTGTGGGCGCGCCGCTCGAGCACCGACTCCAGGCCGGCGCACAGGGCGAGCGCCGACTTCCCGGTGCCGGCCCGCCCGCCGAGCGAGACGATGCCGACGTCGGGGTCGAGCAGCAGGTCGATCGCCACGCGCTGCTCCGCCGACCGCCCGTGGACGCCGAACGCGTCACGGTCGCCCCGCACCAGGCGCACCGACTTGTCGGGGACCACGCGGCCGAGCCCGCTGCCCCGCTCGGACAGCAGCACCAGCCCGGTGTGGGTCGGCAGCTCCCGGGCGGCCTCGAGCTCGAGCCGGCCCTCGGCGTAGAGCACGTCGAGGTCGGCGCCGGCGACCTCGAGCTCGGCCATGCCGGTCCACCCGCTGCTCACGGCGAGCTCGGCCCGGTACTCCTGCGCCGTCAGGCCGATGCTGGCGGCCTTGACCCGCAGCGGCAGGTCCTTGCTGACGAGCACGACGTCGGCGCCCTCGGCCGCCAGGTTGGCGGCCACGGCGAGGATGCGGCTGTCGCCGTCGGTGCCCTGGAACCCGGCCGGCAGGGCGGAGGTGTCGACGTGGTTGAGCTCGACGCGCACGGTGCCGTCACCGACCGGCAGCGGCTGGTCCAGCCGGCCGTGGCGCACCCGTAGCTCGTCGAGCAGTCGCAGCGCCTGGCGGGCGAACCAGCCCAGCTCCGGGTGGTCGCGTTTGCCCTCGAGCTCGCTGATGACCACGAGCGGCAGCACGACCTCGTGCTCGGCGAAGCGGGCGATGGCGCCGGGATCGGACAGCAGCACCGAGGTGTCGAGCACGTAGGTGGTCGTTCCTGCGGTGCTGGCCATGGGCGCCCTCGCGTTCGGTCAGACGGGGCCGGGACCGGGCCGCGAGGGCGGCCGGGTTCCGGCCCCCCTCCGCGCGGATCTGCGCACGTGACGGGCCTCCCGGGCGGCGCAGCGGGGTGCCGGCCGCTGCGCCGCACGGTAGGCGCGCCCGGGCGCGGGGGCGCCGCGACACGCGGCGCCGTCGCGGAAACGGCAGGTGACGCCGCGCAGACGCCAGGTGACGTCCGAGTGAGCCCGCGCGGGAGGTGTGTCAGGACGCGGACGCACGGGGGTGGAAGGGAGGTCAGGTGCCGTAGCGGCGGGAGCGGGCGGCGTAGGCACGCAGCGCCCGCAGGAAGTCGACCCGCCGGAAGTCGGGCCAGTACGCCTCGCAGAACCAGAACTCGCTGTGCGCGCTCTGCCAGAGCAGGAAGCCGGACAGCCGCTGCTCTCCGCTGGTGCGGATGACGAGGTCCGGGTCCGGCTGCCCGCGGGTGTAGAGGTGCTCGGAGATGTGCTCGACGTCGAGCAGCTCGGCGACCTCCTCGAGGCTGCGTCCCGCGGCGGCGTGCGCCTGCAGCAGCCCGCGGACGGCGTCGGCGATCTCGCGGCGCCCGCCGTAGCCGACCGCGACGTTCACCTCGACGCCCGGCCGGCCGGCCGTGCCCTCCGCCGCCTCCTTCAGCCGCCGGGCGGTGTCGTCCGGCAGCAGGTCGAGCGCGCCGACGATGCGCAGCGTCCAGCGGTTCTCGGGGCGGGCGAGGTCGGTGACGACGTCGACGATGATCTGCAGCAGCGGCGCGAGCTCGCGCTCGGGCCGGGACAGGTTGTCGGTCGAGAGCAGCCACAGCGTGACGAGCTCGACGCCGGCGTCGTCGCACCAGCCGAGCAGGTCGACGATCTTCTCGGCACCGCGCTTGTGGCCGTCCGCGCTGGTGGCGCCCATCGCCCGGGCCCAGCGGCGGTTGCCGTCGAGGATGACCCCGACGTGCTGCGGCACCGCCGCGCCGGACCGGGTCAGGCTGCGCGCCAGCCGCCGCTCGTAGGCGGTGTACAGCAGGTCGCGCAGACCCACGGGACGGGGCCTCCTTCGCACGCGTCGGCGGCGCGCGGCCGGCGTGCTCACCGGCGCGGCAGACGGAGGGTACTGCCGCCCGCGCCCGTCGACGGGAGGGCTCCCGACGGGTGCGGACGTCGTGGACCCGTCGGGAGGGCTCCCGACGGTGCGCCCCGCCCGGGCCGACGGGAGGGCTCCCGACGGGTGCGGGCCGCCCGGGACCCGTCGGGAGGGCTCCGGTCGGTCAGCGGGAGGCGCCCCGTCGCGACCGGGGGCTATCGGCCGCGGACGGCGGGAGCCCGCCACCCCGAGGGGGACGGGCTCCGACGCGCGAGCGGTGCGGCTCAGGCCTGCTCGAGCCGCTCGAGCAGCTTGCGGTGCTCCTCGGTGAGCTCGGCCGGCAGGTGGTCGCCGAACTGGGCGAAGAACTCGGGGATGAGCCCAGCCTCCTGCTTCCAGACCTCGCGGTCGACCGACAGCAGCAGGTCGAGGTCCTCGGCCGGGATGTCGAGGCCCTCGAGGTCGAGCTCGTCCTTGCTCGGCAGGATGCCGATCGGGGTCTCGACGCCCTTCGCCGTGCCCTCGAGCCGCTCGACGATCCACTCGAGCACGCGGCTGTTCTCGCCGAAGCCCGGCCACAGCCACTTGCCCTCCGGGCTCTTGCGGAACCAGTTGACGTAGTAGATGCGAGGAAGCTTCTCGGGATCGGTCGCCTTGCCGATCTCGAGCCAGTGGGCCATGTAGTCGCCCATGTTGTAGCCGCAGAACGGCAGCATGGCGAACGGGTCGCGGCGCAGCTGCCCGATGGCACCGGCCGCCGCGGCGGTGGTCTCGGACGACACGGTCGAGCCGAGGAAGACGCCGTGCTGCCAGTCGAAGGCCTCGGTGACCAGCGGGACGGCGGAGGCCCGCCGGCCGCCGAACAGGATCGCGTCGACCGGCACGCCCCGCGGGTCCTCCCACTCCGGCGCCATCGTGGGGCACTGGGAGGCGGGTGTGGTGAAGCGAGCGTTCGGGTGGGCGGCCGGGGTGTCGGAGTCTGGCGTCCAGTCGTTGCCCTTCCAGTCCGTGAGGTGCGCCGGCGGCTCCTCCGTCAGGCCCTCCCACCACACGTCGCCGTCGTCGGTGAGCGCGACGTTGGTGAAGATGCTGTTGCCCCAGAAGGTCTTCACGGCGTTGGCGTTGGTGTCCTCGCCGGTGCCGGGCGCGACGCCGAAGAAGCCGGCCTCCGGGTTGATGGCGTAGAGCCGGCCGTCCTCGCCGAACCGCATCCAGGCGATGTCGTCGCCGACCGTCTCGACCTTCCAACCCGGGATCGTCGGCTGCAGCATCGCGAGGTTGGTCTTTCCGCACGCGCTCGGGAACGCGGCCGTGACGTAGCGGACGTCGCCGTCGGGCGCGGTGAGCTTGAGCACGAGCATGTGCTCGGCCATCCACCCCTCGTCACGGGCCATCACCGAGGCGATGCGCAGCGCGTAGCACTTCTTGCCGAGCAGCGCGTTGCCGCCGTAGCCGGACCCGAACGACCAGATCTCGCGGGTCTCGGGGTAGTGGACGATGTACTTGGTGTCGTTGCACGGCCACGGCACGTCCTGCTGGCCCGGCTCGAGCGGCGCGCCCACGGTGTGCACGCACGGCACGAAGAAGTCGTTCTTCTCGATCTCCTGCAGGGCCGGCGTGCCCATGCGCGTCATGATGCGCATGTTGACGACGACGTACGGCGAGTCGGTGATCTCGACGCCGAGCTGGGAGATCTTCGAGCCGAGCGGGCCCATGCAGAACGGGATGACGTACATCGTGCGGCCGCGCATCGAGCCGTCGAACAGCGGCTGCAGCGTCGCGCGCATCTCGTCCGGCGCGACCCAGTTGTTGGTCGGCCCGGCGTCCGCCTCCTTCTCGGAGCAGATGAACGTGCGGTCCTCGACCCGGGCGACGTCGGAGGGGTCGCTCGTGGCGTAGAAGCTGTTGGGGCGCTTGCTCTCGTCGAGCTTCAGGAAGGTGCCCTGCTCGACCAGCAGTGCGGTGAGCCGGTCCCACTCCTCCTGTGAGCCGTCGCACCACTCGACCCGGTCGGGCTTGGTGAGCTCCGCGATCTCGCGCACCCAGGCGAGCAGCTTCTCGTTCCTGGTCGGCGCCTGCTCCAGGCCCGGGATGGTGGACGCGGTCGTCATGAGGATCCTCTCCGTCGAGGGTCCCAGGTGACCCTGGGAACGTCGCCACGGACGAGGTCGCCGGAGGAGGGAACCCGGTCCGGGCCGATCACAGGATGTTACCTGCGCAGACCGGACCGCTCCGCGCCAGGTGCTGTGAGGTCCCGCACCCCCGGCCCGACGCGCGACCGACACATCCGGCGGGCAGACTGCTTGGCGTGGAGCACCGCACCGAGCGCCTCGGCGCGCGCGTCGAGGACGGGCTCGGCGACGCCCGGCGCGCCGCGGGACGCACGGTCGCCCGCGTCGAGGAGCGGGCGCACGCCGTCGCCGACCGGCTCAAGCCGCGGCTGCGCGGCGTCCTGCACGAGGCGGCCTTCGCCGTCAGCCTGGTCACCGGCACGGCGCTGGTCTGCCTGGCCGACGGCGCCCGCGCCCGCACCGCCGCCGCGGTCTACGCGGTCAGCGTCGCCCTGCTGTTCGGCACCTCGGCGGCCTACCACCGCGGGCCGTGGAGCGGGCGCTCGCACGAGGTGATGAAGCGCCTCGACCACTCCATGATCTTCGTGCTCATCGCCGGCACGTACACGCCGTTCGGCCTGCTGCTGCTGTCGGGGACCGCGCAGTGGGCGGTGCTCGGCGTGGTGTGGGGCGGAGCGGTGGCCGGCATCGTGCTGCGCAACGTCGTGCGCCGTCCGGCGCGGTGGCTGTTCGTCGGCCTGTACATCGCGCTGGGCTGGGTCGCGGTCGCCTTCCTGCCCGACATCCTCGAGGCCGGCGGCGTGCACGTGCTCGCGCTGCTGCTCGCCGGCGGCGCGCTCTACACCGCCGGTGCCGTCGTGTACGCCCTGCGCCGCCCGGACCCGTCGCCGCGCTGGTTCGGGTTCCACGAGGTGTTCCACGCCTTCACGCTCGCGGCGTTCGTCGTGCACTACATCGCGGTGTCGTTCACCACCTACGGGGCGGCGTGATCCGGTCGGTTTGGACGGCGCCGGTGCGCTACGTCGAGTGCGACCAGCAGGGCATCGCGTTCAACAGCCACTACCTCGTGTGGTGCGACGAGTCGGTCGTGCCGTACTTCGCGGCGACGGGGGTGACGTACGAGGCGCTGCTCGCCCGCGGGCTCGACACCCGGGTCGTGTCGAGCACGCTCGACTGGAC
The DNA here is from genome assembly GCA_035554015.1 of Mycobacteriales bacterium. GTDB lineage: Bacteria > Actinomycetota > Actinomycetes > Mycobacteriales > SCTD01 > DATLGD01. Next base: position 4,018 of record DATMJH010000112.1, on the reverse strand, counting down.
GTCGTCCGCGCGCTACGGCGACGTCGTCGAGGTCGACGCCGGCACCGAGCGCATCGGGGGCAGCAGCTTCACGATCGCCTTCGACATCCGCGTCGGCGACCGCCGCTGCTGCACCGTGCGGACGACCTACGTGCTGGTGGACGTCGACGGCCGGCCGACCCGGGTGCCGGACGACCTGCGCGCCGCCTGGGCGGGCTGACCGGGCCTCAGGCCGCCGGGCCCTGCGCCCGCAGCCGCTGCACCGACTCGAGCGCCTCCCGCAGGTCGGCCAGCCAGCTGTCGGTGTTGCGGCCGACGAGCTTGACGCACCACGCGAGCGCGTCGGAGCGGCTGCGGGCGACCCCGGCCTCGACGAGGGTGTCGAGCACCTGCCGCTCCTTCTGCCGCAGCCGCGTCATCACCGGCACCGACACGGTCGTGAACAGCACCCGCGTGCTGCCCGCCTCCGCGCCCCAGGACACCTTGCGGCCGAAGCGCCGCTCGGCCTCGCGGGCGATGCGCATCCGCTCCTCCCGGGTCTCCTCCCGGAACCGGGTGATCCGACCGGCCTCGGCTTCCGCGGCGTCCGCGCCCTCCCCGGCGGCCGGGGCACCGACGCGCCCGACGACGAGCACCTCGTCCCGGTCGACCGTGACCTCCGGCGCGGCCTCGAACCAGCCGTCCGGCAGCCGCCCGGCCAGCCATCCCTGCACCGCCTGCTGCATGTCGCTCATGACGCCACCCCCTCGTTGCTGTGCTTACTTGATTACACAGCAACGCGCGCGTCAAGGCATGTTCGCCCAGGGCGATCGTCAGACGACCGCCCCGACCTGCTCCCGCAGCCGCGCCTTGTCGGTGGTGGGCGCGTCGCAGGTGAACCCCCGGCACACGTACGCGGCGCCCGGCGGACGGCCCTCGGTGAGCGGACCCGCCGCGACGACGACGGCTCCCGGCGTCGTGGCCCGGCGGGCGACCGTGAGCAGGTCGGGGCGGTCGACGACGGCGACCTCCAGCGGCCCGGCGACCAGCGCCTCCCCCACCGCGGCCGCCCACCCGGCGTGCCGCGGGTAGCGCTCGACGACGGGTGCCTGCGCCGCGAGCGCCCGTTCGGCCGCCTCGCGATGCTCCGCCGAGCCGGTCAGCGCGGCGTAGGTCAGCAGCGCGCCGGTGGCCGCTGCGGTGCCCGACGGCGCCGGCCCGTCGGTCGGGTCCTGGGGACGGCGCACGAGCTGCTCGGCGTCGTCGGCGGTGTCGTAGAAGCCGCCCTCTCCGTCGCCGAACCGCTCGAGCACGACGCGCAGCAGGTGCGCGGCGACGTCGAGCCGGCCGGCGTCGCCGGTGACCTGGTGCAGGGCGAGCAAGCCCTCGGCGAGGTCGGCGTAGTCCTCCAGCACGCCGGCGTTTCGGCCGGCCGCGCCGTCCCGGCTGGTGCGGCGTAGCCGCTGGTCGGCGGCCGACCAGTGCACCTCCGTGAGCAGGTCGGCGCATCGTTCCGCGGCCTCGACCCAGTCCGGCCGGTCGAGCAGCGCGCCGGCCTCGGCGAGCGCCGCGATCGCCAGCCCGTTCCAGGCCGCGACCACCTTGTCGTCGCGGCCGGGCTGCGGGCGCTCGGCGCGGGCGGCCAGCAGCCGCCTGCGCACGTCGTCGTAGCGCGCCGGGTCGTCGGGCTCGGCCAGCCGCTGCAGCACCGAGGTGCCGTGCTCGAACGTGCCCTGATCGGTCACGTCGAACTGCGCCGCCGCCCATCGGCCGTCGTCGTCGCCGAGCACGTCGGCGAGCTGCGCCGGCGTCCAGACGTAGGTGAGCCCCTCCTCCCCGTCGGTGTCGGCGTCGAGCGCGGAGGCGAACCCGCCCTCCGGCGTGCGCAGGTCGCGGAGCAGGAACTCGGCGGTCTCCTCGACGACCCGCCGAGCACCGGCCGAGCCGGTCGCCCGCCACAGGTGCAGGTAGACCCGCAGCAGCAGGGCGTTGTCGTAGAGCATCTTCTCGAAGTGCGGCACCACCCACTGCGCGTCGACGGAGTACCGGGCGAAGCCGCCGCCGAGCTGGTCGTACATGCCGCCGGACGCCATGGCACGGCAGGTGTGCTCCACCATCGAGAGGTCCTCGCCCGTGCGGGAGTGCCTGCGCAGCAGGAACTCCAGCACCATCGACGGCGGGAACTTCGGGGCGTCGCCGAACCCGCCGTGGACGCCGTCGTACGAGCGCCGCAGCACCGCTGCCGCCCGGTCCAGCAGCTCGGCCGTCACCTCCGCGCGGGCGGTGCTCGGCGGACGGGCCAGCCGCCGCACCACCTCCGCGCCGGCCGACAGCACCTCGTCCTTGCGGGTCTGCCACGTCGTCGCGACCGACTCGAGCACCTGCCGGAAGCTCGGCATGCCGTGCCGCGGCTCGCCCGGCCAGTAGGTTCCGCAGAAGAACGGCTCCGCGTCGGGGGTGAGGAAGCAGGTCATCGGCCAGCCGCCGTGCCCGGTCATCGCCTGCGTCGCCTCCATGTAGACGGCGTCGACGTCGGGCCGCTCCTCCCGGTCGACCTTCACGTTGACGAAGTGCTCGTTCATGTACGCCGCCGTGGCGTCGTCCTCGAACGACTCGTGCGCCATGACGTGGCACCAGTGGCAGGCGGCGTAGCCGACGCTCAGCAGCACCGGGACGTCCCTGCGGCGGGCCTCCTCGAACGCCTCGGGGGTCCACTCCCACCAGTCGACCGGGTTGGCGCGGTGCTGCTGCAGGTAGGGACTGGTGCTGGCGGCGAGGCGGTTCGGCATGTGCTCTCCCTACCCGGCTGGCGGCGGGACCTCCGAGGACGTCCCATGCGCCTTCGCGCTGCCCGGTCGGGCACCACGTGACGCCGGCCGGCTCAGGACAGGAGCACGCCGAGGAACAGCGCCAGCAGCGCCGACAGCCCGGTGAGCGCGCCCCAGAGCGCCAGCCCGCGGCGCGTCCGCGCCCGCGCGTGCAGGTAGGCGGCGACGCCCGACAGCACCACCACGGCCAGCTTGAGCTCGAGCGTGCGCCGGTACTCGTCGCCGGCGTCACCGACCGCGACGATGTTCCAGATGCCGGTGACCACCAGCACGGCGAACGCCGGCCAGGCGATGCGGCCGAACTGCACCGCCACCGCCCGCGGCGCCTCGTCGTGCACCCGCACGAGCACCGGCACCAGCGCGGCCAGGGTCAGCTGACCGCCCACCCACACCGTCGCGGCGAGCAGGTGCAGGAACAGCCGCACGTCGTCGAACCCGACGTCGAGCACGCTGCCCTCCTCTCGTCCCGGCACTCAGGATGCCCCGCCGCGCGCCCTGCCGCGCGACGGGGGCGGGATCACCCCCCGGCTCGAGCGTCCGCTGACCGCCGGCACTCACAGGCAACTGACAGGGTGCTCCCAGCGAGCCGGGAGGGAGGATGACCACGCTGGTCGGTGCGGGACCTGCACCCGCTCGACGGAGGAGGCCACGATGCTGACGCGGCGCGCGCGACTCGCCCTGGGTGCCGGGCTGGCGGTCGCCGGCCTGACGTTCGGCACCGTCCTCGCCCCGGCGCTCGCCGCGGCCGCCAGCGGTGAGGAGACGGCCGCCGAGGCGGTCGGCCACCGCGTCGAGCGGCTCGAGGACGTCCTGCAGGCACTGGTCGACGACGGCACCATCGACCCGGCACAGCGCGACCGGGTGGCCGAGCACCTCGCCGAGAACGGCCCGCACCGCGGCGGACACGGGCTCGGTCGCGGGCACCGACCCGGGCACGGACCGGGCGGCCCCGGCTTCGGCCCCGGCGGTCGCGGCATCGGCGCGCTGAAGGTCGGTCTCGACGTCGCGGCGGACAAGCTCGGGCTGTCCGCCGAGGACCTCGTCACCGAGCTGCGGAGCGGCAAGAGCCTGGCCGACGTCGCCGAGGAGAAGGGCGTGCCGGTGGAGGACCTCACGGCCGCGCTGAAGGCCGAGGCCGTGGAGCGGATCGACGAGGCGGTCGCCGACGGGCGGCTCACGCAGGAAGAGGCGACCGAGAAGAAGGCCGCGCTCGACGAGCACCTGGCCAAGGC
>DATMJH010000111.1:0-8848 GCA_035554015.1 Mycobacteriales bacterium | reverse complement strand
CCCCCCAGCCGCCCGCCTCGACCACCGCGGCACCGCAGCGCACCGCGCCGGCCGCCACGTCGCCGACACCGGCCGCACAGCCGACGGGCACGGCCTCGCCGCCACCGCCTCGGCCGGCGGGAACGGGTCCGTCGGACGGCGGCGAGCCGTCGCCGTCGCCGTCGCCGTCGCCGTCGTCGTCTCCGTCCCACGCACCGACGCCGTCACCGGAGCCTGCGCAGCAGAGCCCGGCGACGACGGAGCCGAGCCCGGCGGCCAGCAGCGACGAGCCCGCTCCGCAGACCGACGCCGAGGCCGAGCCGAGCACCACGCCACCACCATCGACATGAGGAAGCCGCCGTCCCGCATGCCCTCCACCCGCCTCACCTCCGCGCTCGCCGGCGCTGTCCTGACCGGGGTCGTCCTGGCGGTGAGCTCGCCGGCGTCGGCCGCGCAGCTGCTGGGGAACGTCGGCGTCGCGCCGACCGAGGGCAACGACGCCACGCTGCTCCGCGGAGCCGTCGAGTCCGACTGCCCGCCCGACACGACCGACTCGTTCTGGACCATCGACGGTCCGGGGCTGCCGCCGGAGACCGCCTTCCTGCCGACCGCGTACGCCGGCGACGACAAGGGCGACGGCCTGCAGGCCTTCCGCGGGGCGAGCGTGTCGAACATCCGCACGGTCAACCCGGAGTCGTTCACCACGAGCGGGCAGTACCGCATCCGCTTCAACTGCTTCGGCGCCACGTCCGTCGTCGCGACGTACGAGGCGGTGATGGCCTACCGCCCGGGGAGCGGCGGGTCGTTCACCGTGGCTCCCGCCGTCGCCGGGGCGCCGGCGGCCGACCCGAACCTCGCGCTGCCCGTCGACGAGCGGCCGGTGGCGCCCGGCGGCCCGGCCGCGGGCGCACCCGGCTCGACGCCTGGCGGGCCCTCCGCTGAACCGCCGTCCGACCCGCTGGCCGCCGCGCCGAGCGCGCCCGGGGCGGGCTCGTCCGGGGCGGCCGGCGGTGACGGCGACCAGGCACAGGCCCAGCGGCCCGCGAGCGCCGACAGCGACGCCGGCGGCGGGGGTCCCTGGCTCGTCGCGCTGGCCGCGCTCGTCCTCGCCGTCGCGGCCGGCGCCGTGCTCGGCCGCCGCCGGGGCTGGTTCCCCGCCCCGAGAGGCACCGGGCTGAGCCCGCGCTGAGGGCATCGCCCGGCGTCCGGCGCCGCGGGGCAGCACCGGTGCGGGGGACCGGTCTCGCAGCCGTCATGCCCCGGCCTTTCGGTGATCGGTGTGCACTGGTCGGCCGCGTGGCCGACACTGATCGGATGTCCCGCACCCTGCTCGTCCTCGGCGGGGGCGGGTCGCTGGGCGCGTTCCAGGTCGGCGGGCTGCTCGCGCTCGCGGAGAACGGCGTGGTGCCCGATGCCCTCTTCGGCTGCTCGGCCGGCGCCCTCAACGCGGCGTTCCTGGCCAGCGACCCGTCGCTGCACCGCGCCCGCGAGCTGGCCGACTGGTGGGCGCGCTCGGAGTCCCATCGGCTGCTCGCACCGGGGCGGCTGTCGCAGCTGCGCGGCATCGCCGGCGCGGTGGCGACCCGGGCGTCGGCGCTGCTCGACGAGCGGCCGCTGCGCACGCTGGTGTCGATGCAGGCCGGTGCGCACGACCTGTCCGAGCTCGCCGTCCCGCTCACCGTCACCACGACCTGCCTCGACTGCGGCGCGGCACGCCACCACGACCGCGGCCCGCTCGAGGACGTGCTGGTGGCCAGCTGCTCGCTGCCGGGGCTGTTCCCGCCGGTGCGGCTGCCGGACGGTCACGTCCACGTCGACGGCGGCATCGTCTGCGGGGTGCCGCTGGAGGCGGCCCTGCGTGACGCCGGACCGCGGGACGTCGTGTACGTCCTCGACACCGGCATGGCGCCGGTGACCGGTACGGCCGGCCGGTGCGCGGCGCTGCCGGACGCCGACGACGCGTGCGGCCTGGGCGCGCCGCGCCGCCGGTGGGAGCCGCCCCCCGAGGCGCAGCGCCATGCGGTCGACGTCGTGCTGCGGGCGTTCACCGTGGCGCGGGCGGTGGCGAACCGCTCGGCCGTCGAGCACCTGCTCGGCGACCCGCGGGTCAGGGTGGCGCCGCACATCCCCGACGCCTGGGCCACCGGGCTGCTGCACCACCGACCGGTGGGCCCGCGCGACTTCCGCCACACCGGCGACCTGGTGACCGCCGGCTTCGCCGTCACGGCACGCTGGTTGGAGCGGGCGCCCGCGCCGCGGCCGGCCGACTGACCCCTACCGGGCAGCGGCCAGGGCCGGGACGAGCACGTCACGGGCGTGTGTGGCCACCCACGGCAGCCCGTGCCGGGTGGCCCACCACGCCACCCTCGCCCGGCCCGGTGCCCGAGCCGGGAGCGGCTGTCCTGCAGGCACTCCGATGTCGAGGCCGGCAGACCTGAGCAGGTCCGCCGCCGCGGCCGCCAGCACCGCGTGAGCCCCCGCGTTCGGGTGCAGCCGGTCCACCGCCCACGCCTCGCGCCGCCGCAGCTCGGGCACGGCGTCGAGGTCGAGCACGTGCACCACGCCCCGTGCTCCACGCTCTGCCGCGGCCCGGTCGACCGCGGCGTTGACCGCCGCGACGCGCTCGGCTGCCTGCTCGCGCAGACCCCGGGGCAGCGGCAGGTGCCGGCACGGGTCGTGCAGTCGGCCGAGCAGCACGGTGGAGCCGGTCCGGCGCAGCGCCCGCACGACAGCGCGCAGGTCGTCGTCGACGGACTCGGGGCGGAAGCCGCCCCGCGCGACGTCGTTGAGGCCGATGAGCAGGGTGGCCAGGTGCGGCTCCGCTGCCACCGCGACCGGCAGCTGGTGGGCGAGCACGTCACGCACCTTCGACCCGGCCACGGCGAGGGGGAGGAACGCCGCACCCGGCACGGCAGCGGCCAGCAGCGCCGGCCACGTGCGGTCGAGCGGGACCGCGAGGCCGACCCCCTCGCCGCAGCTCGTGCTGTCACCGAGGGAGACGACCCGCACGGTCATGCCGCCACCGTCCTCCGCTGCGTCGCCGCTGGTGCGTGCAGCCGGTGCACGCCGAGGAACCCCGCCACCGTCGCCGTCCACGGGAACTCCGCGGCACGGCTGCGCGCCGCCGCGCGCCGCAGCTCCTCCGGGACGTCCATGAGATCCTCGACGGCGTCGGCGATGCAGAAGCCGGAGCTCGGGCAGTGCCGCCCGGCCGGACCGACGACGTCGCGCAGCGCGGAGTGCCGGCTGGCGACGACGGGCGTGCCGCACGCCAGTGCCTCGAGTGCGGCCAGGCCGAACGTCTCGACCGGCCCGGGCGCGAGGACGACGTCGGCCGCGCCCAGCAGCCGAGCCATGCGCTCCCGGCCCTGCACGTGGCCGGCGAAGACGACGGGCAGCCCGCGCGCCTGCTTCTCCAGGGAGCGGCGCATCGGGCCGTCGCCCGCCACCACCAGGCGCACCCGGTGGCCGCGCCGGTGCAGCTCCGCCGCCGCCGCCACGACGAGGTCCGGTCGCTTCTCCTTCGACAGGCGGGTCGCCGAGACGAGCAGCAGCTCCCGGTCGCCGGCGAGCCACGGCCGGCAGTCGCGCTGCGGCCGGAAGACCTCGAGGTCCACCCCTAGCGGCACCCGGCGCACCGGCACGCCGATCCGCGTGAACTCCTGGGCTGCCCAGGACGTCGTGCACACCACGGTGTCGAAAGCGGCTGCGAGCGAGGCGTTCGTGCGATCGGCGGCGGCGTCGAGCGGCAGCCGGGAGGGCAGCCACTGGTGCAGCCAGCGGTCGAGCCGCTCGTGCGACACCACGAGCGAGGGAACGCCGTGCCTGCCGGCCCACCGGCCGGCGCGGCGCAGCGTGGTGCGGTCGTGCACCTCGAGCCGGTCCGGCGCCAGCGCGTCGAGCGTGCGCAGCACGCGGTCGACGTCGGTGAGCAGCCGGTAGCCGGTGCCGGGCACCTCCGGCGCGCGCAGCAGCACCCGGCGGCCGCCCGGCGTCTCCTCGACGGCGTCGCGTGGGCCCGGCAGCACCTGCACGACCTCGTGGCCGGCGTCGGTGTAGCCGGTGGCGAGGTGCTGCAGCGCGGTGCGGAGCCCGCCGCTCGTCGGCGTCACGAAGTTCGCCAGCTGCACCACGCGCGTCATGCCGCGAGCTCCAGCGCCGCCGGCCCGTCCTCGACGACGGCGGCGTAGTGCTGCACGAGCTGGTCGCCGATGACGTCCCAGGTGCGGTGCTGCACCGACAGCCGCGCCGCCCAGCCCATCCGCAGCCGCGCGTCGGCGTCGTCCCGCAGCCGCTCCACCTGCGCGCGCAGGTCGACGCCGTCCCCGGGCCGGAACAGCAGGCCGGTGTGGCCGGGGTCCACCAGGTCGAGCAGACCGCCCGCACCCGGCGCGACCACCGGCAGGCCGCTCGCGAGCGCCTCCTGCGCCGCCTGGCAGAAGGTCTCCGCAGCACCGGTGTGCACGAAGACGTCGAGCGAGGCGAACGCCCGGCTGAGGTCCTCGCCGGTCTGCAGACCCAGGAACGGCACGCCGGGCAGCTGCTGCTGCAGGGCGGCGCGCTGCGGGCCGTCGCCGACGACGACCAGCCGGGTGCCCGGCAGGTCGCGCACCGCCGCGAGCAGCCCGACCTCCTTCTCGTGCGCGAGCCGTCCCACGTAGCCGACGAGCAGCTCGCCCGGACGCGCGAACCGGCGCCGCCACTCGTCGTCGCGGTGCCGCGGGCTGAAGCGCACGGTGTCGACGCCGCGCGCCCACCGGCGGACCCGGGCCACGCCGTTGCGGCGCAGCTCGTCGACGGCGTGCCGGCTCGGCGCGAGGGTGCGGGCGGCGTTGCCGTGCACCCGGCGCAGGTAGCGCCAGACGGCCTCCTCGGTGCCGCGCAGGCCGTAGCGGCGGGCGAAGCCGGCCAGGTCGGTCTGGTACACGGCGACCAGCGGCACGCCGAGCCGGTGCGCGGTGTACGCGCCCTGGGCGCCGAGCGCCGCGGGGCTCGCGAGGTGGACGACGTCGGGCTCGAACTCGCGCAGGGTGCGCGCGAGCAGCGGCCAGGGCCGCCCGAGCCGGAAGTCGCGGTAGCCGGGCAGCCGCACCGACGGCGTGCGGACGACGGTCGCGCCGGCGTAGGACGTCGGCCCGGGGCCGGGGGCGACGACGAGGGTCGGGTGGCCGTGCCGCTGCATCTGCTCGCAGACCCGCAGCACGCTGTTGGTGACGCCGTTGACCTGAGGGAGGAAGGACTCGGTGATCACAGCGACGCGCATGCCGCCACGGTGGACGCGCGAAGCGGATCAACGGTCGACGGCGGGCGGATCGTCCGGTGAACGCTGCGCGAACGCTTGCTGGAAGCCCTTGTGCTGCAGCGCCTGCCGTGCCTCGACGTCGCCGAGCGTTCACCTGCCCGTTGCGAGGAGCCGGCCGCCGTCCGCGGAAGGAGCAGGCATGCCACCGCTCACCCGTCGCTCGTTCCTGCTGGGCACCGCCGCCGCCGGTGTCGCCGTCGCCGTTCCCGCCGCCGCCGCACCCCCCTGGTCGGTCTCGCCGGTCCCCGGACCGCTGGGCCACGTGTACGGCGCGGCGGGCGTGCCGCGGGGGCGCACCCTCGGGCTGACCGCCTCCGGCAGCGGCCGCACCGTCACCTGGCTGACCACCGGCGACGCCGTGCCCGGCGTCGTGCAGTGGGGTCTGCTGCCCGACGGCGTGCCGGCCGGGCAGGCGCGGTCGGGCCGGTACCTCACGAACTCGGCGCCGGCCTCCACCACGGCAGCCCCGGGCGGGAGCTTCGACGACGACACCGGCACCACCACCCCGGTCGAGGGTGAGCACCCGGTGCACGTGCACAAGGCGGTGCTCCCGGAGCTGCCTGCGGGCTCGCGGTTCTGCTACCGCGTGGGTGACGGCGTGCGCTGGTCCGCCGTCGAGGTCGCCGCCACCCGGGCCGCCGACGCGCCGTTCGTGCTCGGTCACGTGGGCGACCACGGTGCCAACGCGGCGAGCCGGCGGACGACGTCAGCGCTGCTCGACCGCCGCCCTGACGCCGTGCTGCTCGCCGGCGACATCTCCTACGCCAACGGCTACCAGCCGCGGTGGGACGAGTGGGCCGGCCAGGCCGAGCCGCTGACCTCCGTCGTCCCGCTGCTGCCGGCACCCGGCAACCACGAGGCCAAGGACTACTACGGCCAGACCTACCGCACCCGCTTCAGCACGCCGGCCGGGGGCCGGAACTGGTACACCGCCGACCTCGGTCGCGCGCACCTGTTCGTCGGCACCGCGGGCTGCTTCCTGACCGAGAACGACCCGGCCACGGCGGTCGACCTCCTGGCCGACGAGCTGCTCGGGCTCGAGCGCTCGCTCGCCGTCGCCGCGGCACGCCGGGCCGCCGGCGAGATCGACGTCCTCGTCGTCGCCCAGCACTTCCCGCTGTACACCAACCACGCCACCCGCGGCCCGTTCAGCCCGGAGCTCGTCGTGGCGCAGGAGCACATCCTGCAGCGCTACCAGGTCGACCTGGTGCTGGTCGGCCACGACCACATGTTCCAGCGCAGCGCCCGGATGGCCTACGGGACCCCGACCGGCGGCGACCTCGGCTACGTCCAGGTCGTCGCCGGCGCCGGCGGGCAGTCGCTGTACGAGTTCGCCGACCCGGACAGCGACGAGTGGGGCGACTGGTGCACGGCGTGGGCACGGCAGTACTCCTTCGCCGAGCACCGCATCGAGGCTGGACAGGTCACGACGACGGTGCGCGCGTGGGACGACGCCGGTGACTCGCCCCACGGCGTCGACGCCACGCTCGCGCCGAGGGTGATCGACGAGTCGGTGCTGCGGCGCAAGCCGGAGCAGCTCGTGCGCGCGGCGGCGTCCCGTCCGGTGCGCGACGTCGCCGAGGTGCTCGCCGGGGTGCCCGAGGCGCGCGGCGTCGTCGTCCGCAACCTGGCCGAGGACTGCACCCGGCACGCACACTGAGTCGGCTCTGCCGGTGCTGTCGGTGCGGTCACACCGTCAGCACGACCTTGCCGCAGACCGTCCCGCCGGCGAGGTGGCGGACGGCGTCGGCCACCTCGCCGAGCCCGTACGTGCGGTCGATCCAGGGCGTCAGCGCGCCGTGCTCGACCAGCCGGGTCAGCTCGGTCATCCGGTCACCCGGGTCCCTCGCGGCGCGCACCCCCACCAGCTGCCGCCGGAACGGCGACTGCGCGACGAGCCACAAGGCCGGCGCCATGCCCCCGAGCACGCGCCCGCCCTTGCGGCCGTACTGGTCGTGGCCGACGAGCACGTACCGGCCGTCCGGAGCGAGCACCCGACGCCAGTGCCGGAACCGCCGGTTGCCGGGCACGTCGATGACGACGTCGTAGCGCTGCTCGCCGCGGGTGATGTCGCCGGCCGTGGGGTCCACCACCTGGTGCGCTCCCATCGACAGCGCCATCGCGAGCTTGTCCGGCAGGTCGCTGGCCGTGACGTGCGCGCCGTACGCCGCCGCCAGCTGCACGGCGAGGTGGCCGACGCCGCCGCCGGCGCCGTGCACGAGCACCTGCTGGCCGGCGCGCACGCCACCCTCGTCGCGCACCGCCTGCACCGCGATGACTCCCGACGTCGGCAGCGCGGCCGCCTGCACCGGCGACAGCCGCGCCGGCCGGCGCGCGAGCCGGTGCTCGGCGGCGACGGCGTACTCGGCGAAGGCGCCCGCGTTGCGCCACTGATGACCGGTAAGGGTCTCGCCGTACACGTCGTCGCCGACGGCGAACCGCGTGACGCCCGGCCCGACCTCCTCGACGACGCCGGCGACGTCGGTGCCGGGCACGCGCTGCCGTGGCCGGCGCAGGCCCGAGCCCATGAGCCGCAGCACGTACGGGCGGCCGGTGAGCACGTGCCACACGTCGGGGTGCACCGACGCCGCCTGCACGCGCACGAGCACCTGCCCCGGACCGGCGGTCGGCCGAGGCTCGTCGGCGACGCGCAGCACGTCGACGTCGCCGTACCGGTCTTGCACCACAGCACGCACCAGGCACCTCCGCCGTGCAGTACAGCGGCTGCAGCGGGTCGCGGCTGCACCCGTCCGGGTTCTCCTGCGTGCCCGGTTCTCCTGCCTTCCGCCCCCTCGCGGGCCGGAGGTGGGCACTTCCTGTCCCGCAGCAACATCATCCAACCTTGTTGATGTTGCTGCGGGACAGGAAGTCCGGTCAGGCCTCGATGGGTGGCGGGCGGGAGGTCCGGTCAGGCCTCGCGGGCGGGCGGTGGGTCGTCGACCGGGCGCGCGCTCTCGGCACGCAGGACGTCGCCGTCGCGACTGCCCGTGACCTCGAGCCAGTCGCCGACGGCGGCGCTCGCGCCCGCCACCCGCACGTCGACCGGCGCGTCGGCCGAGCAGCAGCCCGGCACCCAGCGGCTGAGCGTCAGCCCGTCGCCGTCCGCGCCGGTGACCTGGCCGACCAGCGTCACCGGCCCGTCGTCCTCGAGTCCGGCGCTGTGCCGGAAGCGGAACTCCGTCATCGTCATCCGGCGGGCGACGGCCGCGCCGGCCAGGGCCGCGGCGCCGGCGACCGCCACCGCGGCCGGCGCGCCGGTCGCGGGGAGCGTCGTGCTCGCGCGGGTCTCGGCGGCGGACGGCGCCGCCGCCGGTGCCGGGTCCTGCCGGCCGCCGCGCCGCGGCCCGGCGGCGGCCGGTGGCTGCGTCGGGTCCGGCGTCGTCCCGGCCGGCGGCTCGCCGACCGCCAGCCACACCGGGTTGGTCAGCGCCTCCATGTCCATCCGGCTGGCGGTGGGCCGGTCCGGGAAGATCTCGCTCTCGCCCCGCACCTCGGCGCGGACGAAGCCGCCCGGCCCGACCGGCTGGGCGAACGGCACGGTCTCGTCGTCCGAGGCCAGCGTCGTGG
>DATMJH010000110.1:0-2533 GCA_035554015.1 Mycobacteriales bacterium | reverse complement strand
CGACCGTGCAGCTGCCCGGGCACCGCCGGGCAGCTGCACGGTCGAGAAGAGCGCGTCAGTCACGCCGGGCTCCGGAGGCCTCGGCGTACTCGCGCAGCTTGCCGGCGTAGTCCGACAGGGTCTGCGCGTCGACGTAGGCCTTGAGGATGCGGCGGACCTCCCACTGGTCGGGGGAGCCGCGCAGCGGGCGCAGGAAGCCCAGGTCGGCGACCTGCTTGAGCGTGGTGTCGACCCGGTCGACCACCCGCGCCTCGTCGGTGGAGTCGGCGAGGAACACCCGCAGCATCTCGACGATCTGCTCGCGGGAGAGCACCAGCTTGCCCTCGCTGCCGGTGGTCTCGAACTCCACCAGCCGCTTGCGCAGCAGCACGAGCAGCAGGCTGACGTGGTGGGTCAGGCTGCGCCGCTTGACCAGCCGGGGCAGCGGCTCGGCGTCGGCGTCGTCCTCGGCGCTGCGCAGGTAGGCGTAGCCCTCGGTGTCGTCGACGACGACCTCCACCCCGATCGCGGCGAAGTGGTCGCGCACCGGGCCGGCGTGCCGGTCGAGGGTGGCCCAACTGGCCTCGTGCTGCTCGCGGTACACCACCCCGCGCATCAGCTCGATGATCGCGGTGGCGATCGCCGACTCCTCGGCCGTCCTCATCGGCGGGTCACCGTGGCGCGGGGCAGCCGGGCCCGCCGCCGGCTGCCGTCGGGCCCGAGGTAGTCGACGACCGTCTCGTCGGTCTCGTCGAGGGTGACCTCGAGGTCCTCGTCGGTGAGGGACAGGTAGCCCAGGATCTCGGCCGCGCCGTGCTCGACGGGGTAGAAGTCGAGGATGTCGGACAGCAGCGTCGAGCTGCGCTCGGGCAGCACCGCCCGGATGTTGTCGGCCAGCCGGGCGGCGTCGACGAAGGTCTGGGTGAACAGCGTGGAGACGTCGAGCTGCTCGTCCTCGGCCGGGGCGAGCATGCTGTCGACCTCGGCGGCCGGGCGCGCGTCGTAGAGCGGGCGCTCGAACGGCAGCGCGATCGGCACCCCCGGCACGTCGACGACCAGGCCGAGGTCGGGCGGGGCGTCGCGGCAGGCCAGCGCGGCCGACTCGATGGACCTCACCAGCTCGAGCACGCGGCGGTTCTCCAGCCACACCTGGTCGTCGAGGAACCGGCGCAGCTGCTCGGAGACCTGCCGCACCGTCTGCTGCGTGCGCTCGGCGGCGTCGGCCCAGTCGTGGTGGATGGTGCGCAGCCGGCGGTCGGCCTCGACGGGGCTCAGCTGCTGCACCCGGGCGAGCAGCTCGGCCAGCTCGTCCTGCCGGGCCTCGGAGAGCAGGAAGTCGTAGAAGGCCTGGAAGCTGCTGCCCTGGTCGGAGCTGCTGATGTCGGCGCGGCTGGCGACGAGCTCGGCGAGCAGCTCGCCCTTCGAGCCCTCCCAGGCGGCGATGCGCTCGCGCGCGCCGCGGTCGAGCGCCCGGAAGTTCTCCTCGACCTCACGGAAGTCCGACAGCAGCTCGCGGGCCGTGGAGGCCAGCAGCTGGTAGCGCTCGCGCACCGCGGTGTCGGTGAGCACCTCGACCTCGCCGGCCTCCGCCGCGGCGATCTGCCGGTCGATCTGCTCCCGCTGGGCCCGCAGCAGCGCCAGCCGCGACTCGGCGTCGGCCTCGGTGCCGTGCACGATCTGGCGGAGCAGGTCGAGCACCGCGTGCAGCCGGGACTCGGTGCCCACGAACGACCGGGCCGGCAGCCCCGAGACCCAGGCGTAGGCCTTCTCGAGCGCCGGCGTCGCGTCGTAGTGCACCTCGTCGGAGCTGGCCGGGTAGAAGCGGCGCAGCCAGCCGGACTCCTCGCTGGACCAGCTGTCGAGGTACTCCTCGGGCGAGCGCGGGTAGCGCGGCTCCTCGGCGCCGGCGTTGAGCCCCTCGAGGTGCTCGTCCAGGGCGTCGACGAGACGGGTCGCCGGCGTCGCGCCGGCGTTGCCCTCGACGAAGTGCGCGCCGAGGAAGGACAGCACGAGCGGGGCGGTGTGCGCCCGCAGGAGGCGCCACGCGGGGTGCTTGTCGCGCAGCGCCTCGACGGTCGAGTGGTCCACCCGTCCCCCTCCGACGGTCGTCCCTGCAGCGTAGGTCGGCCGTCCGACAGGACCGGGAAGCGACGGGCCGGTCGTCCCCACGTGTGCCGCCGCGCCGCCGTCGACACCGGCCGGCTCGCCGGCGAGCTCTACCGGGAGACCGCGTCAGCGCGCACGGCCCCTCGCTCAGCGCGAGCGGCGCAGGACGTCCGCGATGCCGTCCTGCACCGCGCTCCACTGCCTGCCCCACGCCTGCAGCGGCTCCAGCGACCGCTCCATCACCTCCAGCTGGCTCTCGAAGGAGGCCAGCTGCGCCTGCAGCGCCTGCACCAGAGCCCGCTTGGCCTTCACCTCCTCCAGGAACAGGTCGATCGCCGCGGCCGGCGGCGGCACCTGCTCGACCAGCGAGCGCAGGGACGCCAGCACGTCGCCGGCCGCGGCGATCGACCTGTTCCTGGAGGAGGTGAAGGCCAAGCGGGCTCTGGTG
>DATMJH010000109.1:0-7596 GCA_035554015.1 Mycobacteriales bacterium | reverse complement strand
GGGCTGGCCGGCCTGTCCGGGGCGCTGTTCGGCGGCCTGCGCGGCTCGGTCGGCCCCGGCGACTTCGTCGCGCTCGGCAGCCTGCTGCTCCTGCTCGCGCTGCGCATCGGCGGCGTCAACACCGCCACCGGCGCGCTGGTGGGGGCCTTCTTCGTGGCCATCGCGCCGACCATCCAGGATCAGCTCCCGCAGCTTCCCGCCGCCGCGTACCTGCTGACCGGGCTGGCCGCCGTGAGCATCGGCCGTGACCCGTACGGCATCGGCGGGCGGGTGTCCGAGATCGGCGCGAAGCTGCGCGCCGCTCGGCGCCGTCCGCCGGGCCCACCGCCACCGGCCCCCGTCAAGAGCGAGGAGAAGAGCCTTGTCGGCGTCGGCGGTTGAGCGAACGGCCGTCCTCGACCCGGCCAGCGACGCGCCCGTGCTCGAGGTCGTGGACGTGTCGGTGCGCTTCGGCGGCGTGCAGGCCGTCAGCGACGCGACCATCACCGCGCGGGCCGGTCAGGTCACCGGGCTCATCGGCCCGAACGGCGCGGGCAAGACGACGACGTTCAACGTCATCACCGGCCTCGAGCAGCCGACGTCCGGCACCGTGCGGGTCGGCGGTCGCGACGTGCGCCGGCTGTCGCCCTACCGCCGCGCGCGGCTGGGCATGGCCCGCACCTTCCAGCGGCTCGAGGTGTTCGGGTCGCTCAGCGCGCACGACAACGTGCTCGCGGCGGCCGAGTTCCGCAAGGGCTGGTCCCGCGACGGCAGCGACCCCCGCGCCGTGACGGCCGAGGTGCTCGACCGCGTCGGCCTCGCGCACGTCGCCGGCGCGCGAGTGGACAGCCTGCCGACCGGCCTGGCCCGGCTGGTCGAGCTCGGCCGGGCGCTCGCGACCCGGCCGCGGCTGCTGCTGCTCGACGAGCCGGCCAGCGGGCTCGACTCGACCGAGAGCGAGGCGCTCGGCGACCTGCTGCTCGACCTGGCCGCCGACGGCATGGCGGTGCTGGTGGTGGAGCACGACGTCGAGCTGGTGATGAGGATCTGCGATCTCATCCACGTGCTGGACTTCGGGCGCATCATCAGCGTGGGCGCGCCCGCCGTCGTGCAGGCGGACCCGCACGTGCAGGCCGCGTACCTGGGCACCGAGGACCCGTTCGAGGAGGCGTCGTGACAGCTGTCGTGCACTCTGCGGGCGCCGCCTCGGCGAGCCGCGTGCCGTACGCGCTGGAGCTGATCGACGTCGTCGCCGCGTACGGCCGCATCGAGGTGCTGCACGGCGTCAGCCTGCAGGTGCCGGTCGGGTCGGTGTACGCGCTGCTCGGACCGAACGGGGCGGGCAAGTCGACGACGCTGCAGGTGTGCTCCGGCGCCCTCCCCCCGCGCACCGGGTGCGTGCACGTGGCCGGCTCGCACGTCAACGGCGCGGCGCCGGACGCGCTGGCCAAGGCCGGCGTCTGCCGCATCCCCGAGGGCCGCGGGATCTTCCCGAACCTCACCGTCGAGGAGAACCTGCGGCTGTGGACCTACGCCGGCGGGCTCACCAGCGAGGAGGTGCGCGAGCGCGCGTTCGCGCGGTTCCCGCGGCTCGGCGAGCGGCGCAGGCAGCTGGCCGGGACGATGTCCGGCGGCGAGCAGCAGATGCTCGCGATGTCGCGCGCGCTGGTGTCCGAACCGGGCGTGCTCCTGCTCGACGAGATCTCGATGGGCCTGGCGCCGCTGATCGTCGCCGAGCTGTACGACGTCGTCCGGCAGCTGTCCGACGAGGGGATCAGCATCCTGCTCGTCGAGCAGTTCGCCCGCACGGCGCTCGCCGTCGCCGACTACGCGGCGGTCATGACGCAGGGACGGATCGCCATGGTCGGTCAGCCGGCCGACGTCGCGGACTTCGTCACCGACGCCTACCTCGGAGGTGCGGCATGACACGACAGCGCAGGCGAGCGCTCGCGCTCGTGGCGGCGGGCATGCTGTGCCTGACCGGGTCGGTCGTCTCCGCGGTCGGCGTGAGCGCGCAGGAGCAGCCGGGCTCCGCGCTCGGCGCGTTCTCGCTGTCCGCGACGGCACCGGGCATCAACGTGCGGTTCGAGGACGGCGGCAACTGCGGCGGCGGTCCCACGGCGGGTTGCGAGGGCGTGGTCCCGGCGGCGGTGTCGCAGCTCGGCAACGGGCCGATCGGGTACGGACTCGCGTCCGTCGCGTGGCCGGGCGCGATCGCGGGCAACCTCGGCTCCGTCGTCGTCGTGGGCGGCGGTCCCCAGCAGGCCACCGCCCTCAACACCCCGGTCCGGGCGGAGGCGCGCACCGGGCAGGAGCCCTCGAAGACCTCGAACACCGACTACCCCGGCGCCACCATGACGGCCAGCGCGACCGCCACCGAGGTGACCGCCCTGGCCGAGACGCAGACCACCACGGTGCCCGGCGCCGGCGCGGCCGGCAGCATCTCCGGCTCGACGCGCACGACGCTCACCGGCGCGTCCACCGCCGTCGCGACGGCGCAGAGTCGGATCACCGACCTCGAGCTCGCTGCCGGCGTGCTGGCGATCGAGTCTTTGACCTCGACGGCGGAGGGCAGCACCGACGCGCAGACGGCCACGGCCCGGGGCGCCACCACGGTGTCCGGCGCGACCGTCGCCGGAGTACCGGTCACCATCGACGAGCGCGGCATCACGGTCCAGACGCAGAGCGCCCCGGTCAACGCGATCGCCACCGAGGCGGTCAACCAGGCGGTGTCGAACGCCGGCCTGAGCGTGGCGGTCAGCTCGCCGATCATCACCCAGGACGGTTCCTCGGTCGTCTACAGCGCCGGCAGCCTCGTCGTGTCGTGGGAGCCGCAGGAGGGCAACCGGGCCACGGTGGTGCTGGGCGGTGCGAGCGTGAGCCTGGCGGCCGCGGAGGGCTTCGCGTTCGAGCTGCCGCCGGTGCCGGCCGCTGACCCGCCGCAGGCCGGCACGGGCACGGTCTCCGTCGATCCCGGGCCCGCGCCCGCCGACACCGGCACGGCTGCGCTGGACGTCCCGCTGCCCGAGGCGCCACCGGCCGCGGGGGTCGCCGAGCCCGAGGCCGCGCCGACGACGCTGGCGTCGCAGCGCCTGGCGCTGCCGGCGGGCAACGGAGTCCTGCTGGTCCTGCTGGCGCTGCTGGGCGCCGGGCTCGTCGCGGCCGGGCTCAAGCGGCTGCCGGACCGGGTTCTGGCCGCCACCGCCGCCGTCTGCCCGCTCGGGGAGGAACGATGACCACCGCACCGGCGCCGACGGACGTCGGGGAGCTCGACCGCAGCCACGACTGGCGGCTCCGGCAGCTGACCCAGCGGGTCGCTGCCCTGCGCACCAAGCGGTTGGGTGGC
Organism: Mycobacteriales bacterium; assembly: GCA_035554015.1. Taxonomy (GTDB): domain Bacteria; phylum Actinomycetota; class Actinomycetes; order Mycobacteriales; family SCTD01; genus DATLGD01. The sequence goes on along the minus strand of DATMJH010000109.1, from coordinate 4,271 downwards.
ACGCCCGACCGCTGGCTGCTCGTCGTCGGCAGTGTGCTCATGCCGCTCGGCGCGGTGCTCGTGCTGCTCGGCTGGGCGGGCGCGTCGCGCACCCCTCTGGTGTTCGAGCAGATCCCGTACCTCATCTCCGGCGGCCTGCTCGGTCTCGGGTTCGTGCTCGCCGGCGGCTTCGTCTACTTCTCGTACTGGCTGACGCTGCTCGTGCGTGAGCAGCGCCAGGCCCGCGATGACCTGCAGACCAGCCTGCGCCGGGTGGAGGAGCTGCTCGCGGCCTCGACCGCGGCCGCGGCGCCGGCGGTGGTCCCCGTCCCCGTCCAGGGCGGCCCGCCCGCAGTCCCCGCGCGGCGGCTGGTGGCGACAGCCACCGGGTCGATGATGCACCGCCCGGAGTGCGCGGCCGTGGCCGGCCGCGAGAACCTGCGCGAGGTCACGCCCGAGACGGCGGGCCTGACGCCGTGCCGGATCTGCGAGCCGCTACTGGACGACTGAGCGGGTCAGTCGTCGTAGCTGACTTTCACGACGTCTGTCACCGGGACGGACTGGCAGGCCAGCACCCAGCCCTCGTCGAGGTCCTCCTGCTCCAGGACGGCGTTGTGGAGCATGCGCACCTCGCCGTCGAGGAGCTTGCACGAGCACGCGCTGCAGTTTCCCTGCCGGCACGAGTAGGGCGCGTCGAGCCCCTGGCGCAGCAGCAGGTCCAGCAGCTTGGTGTCCTGCGGCCACTCGTGCTCGCTCGTCTCGCCGTCGAGCTGCACGTGCACGCGGGCCGTCCGGCCGGCCGGCGCGGCGGCCGCGGCCGGCGCCGCGACCGGCTGCTCGTCGAGCCCCTCCCACGGGTTGCCCTCGAGCGACATGAAGCGCTCGACGTGGACGCGCCGCCGCTCCAGCCCCAGCTCGGACAGCGCCGTCTGCACGCAGGACATGAACGGGGCGGGGCCGCACACGAACGCCTCGCGTGCGGCGTACGGGCGCACCAGCTCGCGCAGCTGCGCTGTCGTCGGGATGCCCGACACCGACTCGAGCCAGTGCACGACGGTCAACCGCTCGGGGTGCGCGGCGGCCAGTCCGCGCAGCTCCTCGGCGAAGATGACCGACGCCTCGTCCCGGTTGGCGTAGAGGAGGGCGACGCGCCCACTGCCCTGCGCCAGGGCGCTCTTGACGATCGAGATGACCGGCGTGATGCCGCTGCCACCCGCGAGCAGCAGCAGGTCGGCGTCGAGGTCCTTCGGGCTGAACTTGCCCGCGGGCGGCAGGACGTCCAGTTCGGTGCCGGGCCGCACGTTGTCGCACACCCAGTTGCTCGCGTAGCCGTCGACGGTGCGCTTGACCGTCACCTTCATGACGTCGTCGACGTGCGGCGAGCTCGACAGCGAGTAGCAGCGCGCCGTGGGCTCGCGGTCGCTCGGGATGCGCAGGGTGAGGAACTGGCCTGGCCGGTACTCCATCGGCGGGCCCTCGAACACGATCGAGTGCGCGTCCGCGGTCTCGCGGACGACGTCCTTCACCACCAGCCGGCGGGGTGCGTGGTCGCTCACTCGACCACCTGCACGACGCCGGCCTCGACGGCCGCCTCGATCGAGGCGCGCAGCGCCTCGCAGCGCGACACGCGCGCGGTGTGCTCGCCGGCGGCCCGTCGCGCGGCCAGCTCCTCGCACGACGACGTGTCGCCACGCCACTGCACCGTCGTCTGGGCGAGGCTGTTCTTGCGCACGCCGACGGTGGTGCCGCACCGGCCGCAGGTGACGTCGTGCAGCACCGGCTCGTCGTCGGCGCCGAGCCGCAACGGGCGCACGGTCAGACCGCAGGGGTGGTCGCGGCGACGGGTTCGGGCGGCGAGCCGGCCTGCGCCGCAGCGACGAGCTCCTTCTGCCATGCCTCGACCGCGCGGGTGGTGTCGACCTCGAACTCGAAGCGCTGCACCATCTCGTCGGTGACGTCGGCGACGTCGACGTAGAACTGCGAGTACCAGCGGCGCAGCTGGTAGACCGGCCCGTCCTCCTCGCACAGCAGCGGGTTGTCGATCCGGGCCTTCTTCTGCCAGATGCGGACGTCGCCCATGAAGCCCTCGCCGATGAGCTTCGTCATCTTCCGCGCGACCTTGGCCATCGTCTCGTCGTCGAGGCCGGGGATGCGCTGCACGATGATGCCGAACTGCAGGCGGAAGCTGTTCGCGGTCACCGGGTAGTGGCAGGTGATGAGGATGCTCTTGATGGTCATCTCGCCGTAGCTGTCCTCGAGCCAGTCGACGAGGTAGCTGGGCCCGAAGTAGGTGGCCTCGCTCTTGGTGGTCTGCCCCTCGAACTGCCCGACCTCGATCTCCGCGCCGGTGGCCGCGTGCTCGAGGCTGGTGCCCGCGTAGTACTGCGTGCACAGCGGGCCCTCGAAGACGTTCTTGAAGTAGGTCGGCACCCCCTTGTGGATGTAGTAGAAGTGCGCCATGTCGACCATGTTGTCGACGATCTCGCGCGGGGAGCTGTTCTCGACGAGCAGCGTCTCCCACGTCCAGTCGGTCCACTCGCCGGTGCCGTACCCCTCGAACTCCGGGATGGTCACGTCGTCCGGCGGCGGGTTCCCCTCCGGGTCGTGCCAGACGAACAGGTGGCCGTTGCGCTCGAGCGTCGTCCACGCGCGGGTGCGGGCCCGCGGCGGGACGCGTCGGGCGTACGGGATCTCGGCGCACTTGCCGTTGCCGCCCCAGCGCCAGCCGTGGAACGGGCAGGCGACGTTGTCGCCCTGCACCGAGCCGTCCGACAGGTCGCCGCCCATGTGGCGGCAGTGCGCGTCGAGCGCGTGCAGCTCGCCGTCCGCGCCGGCCCAGACGACGAGCTTCGTGCCGAACGCCTCGACGCCGTGTGGCGCGCCGTCCCGGAAGTCCTTCGCGAGGCCCAGGCAGTGCCAGCCGCGGGCGAACCGCGCCGGTGCCTCGCCGGCCTCGATGGTGCGCGGGGTGTCGTCGACGGCGGTCATGAGGCCCTCCTGCGTGGCGCGGTGGGAGCGGGGGTGTCGGCCGGCTCGTCGACGGCCCGGCTGGCCGCCCGCAGCCGGTCGACGAACTCGGTGATGGCGCCGGCGATCGCCTCGCGGCGGACGTCGTCCACGTCGGCGAGCACCGATGCGAGCTGCTCGACGTGGTACCGGTGCACGCGAGCCAGGGCGCGCTTGCCCTTGGCGGTGACGACGTAGTGCCAGACCCGGCCGTCACTGCTGCTCGCACGACGACTGACGAGACCGTCGGTCTCCAGCGACTGGAGCACCCGGCTGGCGGTCGGCTGGCTGACGTCGAGCACGGTGGCGAGCACGGTGGGCGAGACCGGGCCGCGGTCGTCGACGAGGGACAGGAACTGCAGCCCGGTGCGGCTCACCTGCACACCCGTGGCGGCCACCGTCGCGGCGTGCACTCCGCGTGACCCGGAGAGCCGGTAGAGGGCGTTGAGCGACTCGGCCAGCTCGCTGAGCGACGACTGCGTCATCTCGTCAGGCTGACACGGATGCATGCGGTACGCAAGTACCTGCGTACTGCATGCGGCTTCACTGCGCCGTCAGGGCAGGACGGCGCCCAGCTCGGCGAGCGCGGCGGTGGGTCCGCCCAGCACGGCGGAGGCCCGCAGTGTCCAGAGCAGCCGGCGGTGCACCGGGTAGGTGGTGTCCGCGCCGATGCCCCCGTGCAGGTGCTGCACGACGTGCTGCACGCGCTGCCCCGCCTCTGCCGCCCACCAGACGGCGGCGGCCGTCGAGCGGGCGGCGGCCTCGCGGTCGTGCTCGGCCGCCCACACCGCCTGCCACAGGGTCGCCCTCATCGCCTGGACGTCGCAGTAGGCGTCACCGAGCTGCTGGCTCACCGCCTGGAAGGTGGCCAGCGGGCGGCCGAACTGCTCGCGCTCGCTGACGTATGCGGCCGCGTCGCGCACCCCCTCGTCGGCGACACCGAGCAGCTGCGCGGCCAGCGCGAGGCGCAGCAGGGTGCGCGCGCGCCCGGCAGCGCCCGGCAGCACCGTGGCCGGCGCTGCGGTCAGCCGCAGGTCGGCGGCCATCGAGTGGTCGGTGAGCGGCACGGCGCTGCGCTCGAGGTGCCGGGCCTCGACGAGGGCGACGGCGTCGCCGACGGGCAGCAGCACGGCGTCGGCCACGTGCGCCTGCGGCACCGGCCCAGCGGTGCCGCTGAGCGCGTCGCCGTCGGCCGTCACGTCTGCCACGAGCGCCACCGTCACCGCGACGGCGCCGTCCGCGATGCGTGGCAGCCAGCGCGCGGCGACGTCGTCGGACGCGTGCTC
>DATMJH010000108.1:0-7109 GCA_035554015.1 Mycobacteriales bacterium | reverse complement strand
GCCCTCGAGGCTCGCCGGACGGGCGGCCCAGCCCTCGGCGAGGCCCGCCCCGACCGTCTGCGGGCTCCCTCAGGCCCAGAGCTGGCCCTCGAGCGCGGCCTCCGCCTCCTCGATGGTGCCGGCGTAGGCACCGGTGGACAGGTACTTCCAGCCGGCGTCGCACACGACGAACGCGATGTCGGCGCGCTCGCCGTTCTTCACGCACTTCATCGCCTCGCCAAGAGCGGCGTGCAGGATCGCGCCGGTCGAGATGCCGGCGAAGATGCCCTCCTCCTCGACGAGCTGGCGGGTGCGGCGCACCGCCTCCCGCGGCCCGACAGAGAAGCGCGACGTGAGCACCGAGCCGTCGTAGAGCTCGGGCACGAAGCCCTCGTCGATGTTGCGCAGCCCGTAGACCAGCTCGCCGTAGCGCGGCTCGGCGGCGATGACGCGCACCCCCGGCACGTTCTCGCGCAGGTACCGGCCGGTGCCCATCAGCGTCCCGGTGGTGCCGAGGCCGGCGACGAAGTGCGTGATCGAGGGCAGGTCCTCGAGGATCTCCGGCCCGGTGGTCTCGTAGTGCGCCAGCGCGTTCGCCGGGTTGCCGTACTGGTAAAGCATCACCCAGTCCGGGTTCTCGGCAGCGAGCTGCTTGGCGACGGCGACGGCCTGGTTCGACCCGCCGGCCGCCGGCGAGGACACGATCTCGGCGCCGTACATGGTGAGCAGCTGACGGCGCTCGACGGAGGTGTTCTCCGGCATGACGCACACCAGCCGGTAGCCCTTGAGCCGGCAGACCATGGCCAGCGAGATGCCGGTGTTGCCGCTGGTCGGCTCGAGCACGGTGCAGCCCGGCCGCAGCCGCCCCTCCTCCTCCGCGCGCGCGACCATGTACAGCGCTGCCCGGTCCTTGACCGAGCCGGTCGGGTTGTCCTGCTCGAGCTTGGCCCACAGCCGCACCGGCGCCGGGCCGGTCCACGCCGGTGACAGCCGCGGGAGCCCGACGAGCGGCGTACGCCCGACGGACTCCAGCAGCGAGTCGAACCTCATGACCGGCGCACGGCTAGCGCGCGCCGCCTGCGACCGCCGGGAGCACGGTCACGCTGTCGCCGTCGGACAGCTGGGTGCCCAGGCCGCCCAGGAAGCGGACGTCCTCGTCGTTGACGTAGACGTTCACGAACCGGTGCAGGCCGCCCTCCGGGGTGACGAGCCGCTCACGGAGACCGGCGTGACGGGACTCCAGGTCGTCGAGCAGCGCGGCGAGCGTGTCGCCGCTGCCGCTCACCTGCTTCTCACCGCCGGTGTAGCTGCGCAGGATGGTCGGGATGCGGACCTCGACGGCCATGGGGAAACGGTCTCCTCGGGTGGGGTGTGCTCCATGGTCCAACAGGACCGGAGCGACGGCTTGTTCCGGGTCTGTCAACCCGGCTCGACGGCCCGGTCGACGACGTGCAGCGGCTCCTCGGCGACGACGCCCCCGTCGATGCGGAACGACCGCAGCTCGACGGCGTCGGGGTCGCGGGTGGACACCAGGAGCCAGGACACGCCGGGCGTGTTCGCCGACCAGCGCACGTCGGTGCGCGAGGGGTAGGCCTCGGTCATCGTGTGCGAGTGGTAGACGACGAGCACCTCCTCGTCGGCGTCGTCGATCTCGCGCCAGACCCGCAGCTGCTCGGCGCTGTCGAAGGCGAAGCCCGTCGGGGAGCGCTCGGCGTTGGCCATGGCGAACACCCGCGTGGCGGCGCCGTCGCGGCCGGCGATGACCCCGCAGCACTCGTCCGGGTGGTCCCGCCGGGCGTGCGCGACGACGGCGTCGACCATCTCCCGGGGCAGCACCAGCACGGCAGGCAGTCTAGGAAGCACCGCGGCCGGCGGGCGTGGCCGCGGTCACGCCCGGCGCGGCTCCAGGCACGACAGCAGCGACTCCTGCAGCCAGCCCAGCCAGGAGTACACGTGCAGTGCCTCGGTGCGGGGGTCGCCGTCGTCCGGCAGCTCCTCCTCGAGCGTGCCCTCGTCGACGTCGAGCCGCACGGCGAGCACGAGCCGGACGTCGGTGAGGAAGCCGAGCCAGTCGTCGGCCTGGTCGCGCGAGAGCCGCAGCCTCCCGCCGTCCCCCAGCGCGGCGAGCGTCTCGAGCACCGTGTCCGCCTGCCGGCGCTTGAGCGTGCGGAGGTCGCTGTCGGTGAAGCGGCGGAACTCCGCCGCGGCCGCTCGCGCGGCGTCGGGGTCGCCTCCGAACGCGTCGTCGCGGTAGGCGTCGGGCAGCAGCCGCTGGAGCGCCGGGTCGTCGGGACGACGGGCACCCGGCGACAGCCCGACCAGCTCCTCCAGCGGGTCGCGCGGCGGCGCGGCGTCGTCGTCCGGCGACAGCAGCGCGGCGAGGTCGGCGGCGGCCGCGGCGAGCACGGCGACCTCGACCGGCGCGAGGTCGGCCGTCACGCCGCCGGAGCGGGCACGGGTGAAGCGCACGTCAGTCCTGCTGAAGGGTGGCCCACAGGCCCTTGGCGTGCAGCCGGGTGACGTCGCGCTCCATCTGCTCCCTCGTCCCGCTGCTCACGACCGCCTTGCCCTCGTTGTGCACCTGCAGCATCAGCCGGTGCGCCTCCGCCCGGGGATAGCCGAACAGCTCCATGAGGACGTGCGTGACGTAGCTCATGAGGTTCACCGGGTCGTCCCAGACGATGGTGACCCACGGGCGATCGGGCTCGACGACCTCGTCGACCTCGGGCCGGTCGAGCTGGGCGGGGGCGGTCACGGCTCCAGTGTCGCGCAGCCGGACCGCCGGGTGGACGCCCTCATGCCTCGCGGAGCTCGCGCTTGAGCACCTTGCCGGTGGCGTTGCGCGGCAGCTCGTCGACGACCCTCACCTCGCGCGGGACGGCGAACCTCGCGAGCTCCGTGCGCACCCGCTCCTGCAGCTCCTTCTCGTCCACTTGAGCACCCGCGGCCGGCACGACGTGCGCGACCAGCCGGGCGCCCCACTGCTCGTCCGGGACGTCGACGACGGCGACGTCGCTCACGGAGGGGTGCGCGTGCAGCACCTCCTCGACCTGCGAGGGGTACACGTTCTCGCCGCCGATGACGACCATGTCGTCGTCGCGGCCGAGGACGGTCAACCGGCCCTCGTCGTCGAGCCGGCCGACGTCGCCCGTGGCCACGAGGTTGCCGAGCCGGTCCTTGTCGGAGCCGTCGGTGTAGCCGCTGAACGCCAGGCCGCTGCCGACGAAGATGCGTCCCGGCGTGCCGGGCGGGACGTCCCTGCCGCCGTCGTCCACCACCCGCAGCGTGACGCCGTGCGGCGGCTTGCCGGCGCAGCCCGGGTCCGCCAGCAGGTCCTGCGGGGTGGCGACCGCCGCGTACGCCACCTCGGTCGAGCCGTAGAGGTTGTAGAGCACCGGACCGAACGCGTCGAGCACCTTCGTCGCCAGCCCGCCGGGCAGCGCGCTCCCGCTCGACGCGATGACCCGCAGCGACGACGTGTCGTACGACCCCCGCTCGAGCGCCTCGAGCAGCTGCACGAGCATCACCGGCACCACGACGAGCGCGGTCGCCCGCTGCTCCTCGACGCTGCGCAGCACGCGGTCGGGGTCGAACCTCCGGTGCAGCACCACCGTGCTGCCGAGGACGATCGCCAGCGACAGGTGACCGAGGCCCCAGGCGTGGAAGACCGGCGCGGCGATGACCGTCGTCTCCTGCGCGCGCAGCGGGATGCGTGACAGCGCGGCGACGGCGTCCTCGGGGCCGGCCTTGCTGCGCGCCGCGCCGCGCGGAGCGCCGGTGGTGCCGCTGGTCATGATCACCTGGCGTGAGGCGTTGCTCGGCCGCCCCGGCGCCCCCGGCCCGGGCTGCTCGGCGAGCGAGCCCAGCTCCTCGGTGGTGAGGCAGAGCCGTTCGCGGCAGGCGTCCGCGACGAGCTCACCGAACTCCTCGTCGTGGACTATCGCGACGGCCTTCTCGCGGTCGAGCACCTGCGCCAGCTGACCACCGGACGAGCCGGTGTTCAGGTACAGCACGTCGGCGCCGCACTTGGCGAGCGCGACCACCGACTCGACGAAGCCGCGCCCGTTGCGCGCGAGCAGCCCGACGGCGTCGCCGTCCCGGACACCCCGCTGCCGCAGCTCACCGGCGATCCGGTCGCTACGCCTGTCCACCTGCCTGAAGGTGAGCACGCCCTCGTCGTCGACGACGGCAGGGCGGTCCGGCGAGCGGGCGGCCGCGGCGGCGTACCCGGTGGCCGGCGTGACGCCGTAGCGCAGCAGCGCCCTTCCCATGCCGAGGAGCCGGTCGGGCCGCACCGGGCGCAGCAGCCCCGAGCGGACGAGCACTCCAGCACCGACGATGTCCAGCACCTGCGCCTCCCGGGCTTCCGCGGGCCTGTGCCCGTGCCGTGCCACGGTGCCACGCGAGCGTCGCGGGTCACCCTCGCGGGTGGACCTGGGACCGTGCCGGGTGGTCGCCCTCGACGGCGCGCTCCTAGGCTCCCCGCGTGGAGACGGCGGTACCGCAGGCTGAGGGCGCGCGCGTCCCGGCTGCTCTGGCGCACGACCCGGCGCTGCTCGCGGTGCTGCTCGACGCCGCTCCGGTGGGGTTCGCCTGCTTCGACCGGCAGCTGCGCTACGTGCACGTCAACGAGAGCCTGGCCGTCGCCAACGGCAGGCCGGTCGCCGACCACGTGGGGCGCACCGTGGTGGAGGTGGCCCCCCACATCGCGCCGGCGGTCGAGGCGCAGCTCCGGTCGGTGCTCGACGACGGGCAGCCCCGCCTCGGCGTCGAGTTCGCCGGCGTGCCCGACCGCAGTGGCCGGCCGTCCCACTGGACGACCAGCTGGTACCCGGTGCGGGAGGGCGGCGACGTCGTCGGCGTCGCCGTGCTCGCCACCGACGTGACCGACCTCGTCGCGGCCGGCGAGGCGCAGCGCGACACCGCGCTCACCCTGCAGCGATCGCTGCTCCCGGACGAGCTGCCCGCGAGCGAGGAGCTCGACGTCGCGGTCCGCTACGCCGCCGGCGGCGCGGAGACCGAGGTGGGTGGCGACTGGTACGACGTCATCCCGCTCGGCGCCGGGCGGATGGCGCTGGTCATCGGCGACGTCATGGGTCGCGGCGTGCGGGCGGCCGCCGTCATGGGACAGCTGCGCACGGCGGTGCGCACGTGCGCCCGGCTGGACCTGCGCCCGGTCGAGGTGCTCGAGGTCCTCGACGGCCTCGTGGCAGACCTGCCCGGCAGCTCGTTCGACGTGCACATCGCGACGTGCGTCTACGCGGTGTTCGACCCGCACGCGCGTGAGCTGCAGCTCGCCAGCGCCGGTCACCTGCCGCCCGTGGTGCGCAGCGCCTCCGGTGCGGTCCACCGGCTCGAGGTCGACGTCAGCGCGCCGCTGGGCGTCGGCGACGCCCCGCGCCAGACCCGGGTGGCGCTCGAGGCCGGCACCGTGCTGGCCCTGTACACCGACGGGCTCGTCGAGATGCGCGGCAGCGACCTCGACGCCGGCCTCGACGCGCTCTGCCGGGCGGTGGCCGGCGGCCCGGAGGACCTCGAGGAGCTGGCCGACGCGGTGCTCACCCGCCTCGACGCCGGAGGTGCGGACGACGACGTGGCGCTGCTGCTCGTGCGCGTGCCGGCCGACGTGGACAGCCGCTCGCGCACCGTCGTGCTGCCCGTGCCACGCGAACGGGCCCTGCTCGTCGACGTCCGCGCCCGCGCCCGCGCCGCGATGTCGCAGTGGGCGCTGCTGGACGAGCTCGTCGAGACGGCGACCGTGCTCGCGTCCGAGCTCGTCACCAACGGGCTGGTGCACGGGAAGGGACGGGTGGAGCTGCGCATCCGGCTGACCCGCGACCGGCTGGTGCTCGAGGTGGAGGACGGCGGCCACCACATGCCCCGCCGGCGGCGCGCCGGCGCGGACGAGGAGGGCGGCCGCGGGCTGCACATGGTGGCGACGCTCGCCGACCGGTGGGGCGCCCGCCAGACCGACGACGGCAAGGTCGTCTGGGCCGAGCTCGACCTGGCCACCGCGCGCTGAGGCGACGCCGCACCTAGCGGTGGTCCACCCACCCCGGCGCGCCGTCCCAGCCACCGACGGGGTGGGCGGGCGGCTTCTGCGCCCCGTTCGGGGGCACCGGGCCGACGACGCGGAGGTAGTAGGCGGCGACAGCGCCCTTGACGAGAAGGTTGAGGAGCGCCGCGAGGACGACGGCGATCGTCGCCGTCGCCAGGCCCCACTGCGCGAACAGGTTGACGACCACCACGGCCAGTGGCGGCGCGACGACGTAGAGGGCTGCATGCGGCCACGTCCGCCGCAGCATCTGCAGCCCGAGGACGATCGCCGCGGTGACCCGCCAGGTCGAGTACGTGAGGGCCGGCGTGACGTAGGTCCCCACCATGTCGATGACGACGACGGCGGCGATCAGCCACAGCGTGGCCCAGAGCGGGATGTCCACGTCGACCTGCGCCGGGTCGGTCACACCCGCCGCCGCCCCCTGCCTGGCGGCATCCAGAGCCCGGCGGGACACCTCGACGAGAGCCGGGAGCGCGACCACCAGGTAGGCCACCGCGCTCAGCAGGCCGAGCAGGAAGAACCGGGTGAAGAAGCGCAGGGTGGCGCCGGGCAGCTCCAGCAACCGCATCCCGTCGCCGTGCCAGGCACGCAGGTAGAAGAGCCGCTCCGTGCCCGGCCAACCCACGAGCAGCAGGGCGCCCAGGCCGGCGAGAACGGCCACGCCGTCGGACGCGTTCGTGAGGCAGAGGACGCTCGCGGTCGCGACGGTCGCCACCGGCAGGAGCGGGTAGCGGCGCCAGACCGCCGCCGCGCGGCCGAGGTCACCGAGCGGGTCGCTCACGCCGGGAGCCACGACCGGGGGCGGTCCTGGCGCAGTGGGTGACACGCCGGCAGTCTGCAGTCTCCCGAGCGGTCGGTCCAGGCAGGTCCGCGGCCGCCGGAGACGGCGCCGAAGGTCGCTGCTCGCCGCTGGAAGAACCGCCGCGAGCCGCTTGCTTTCGAACTCCTGTTCGAGTAGGTTGACGGCATGTCGCCGTTCATGCCGTCTGCCTGGAGCGATCCGGTGGCGCGGCGGGACGACGCGGCGCTGACCGTGCGGTTCGCGGTCGAGCAGGCGGAGCAGGCGGCGGGG
>DATMJH010000107.1:0-7083 GCA_035554015.1 Mycobacteriales bacterium | reverse complement strand
CGGGCGCAGGCCCCCGAACCCCGAACAGCAGCGCACCACACCCCCCCAAGATCAACTCGACGGGACTGGCCGCCGAGTCGATCACCCCTGCCCAACATCCCCAAAACCGAGCCCTTGACTTCGCCGCCATAGGTTGGTCAGCGGCTGCGGAAGCAGTCGGCGGCCCGACGCCGCTGGCCTGGCTGACCGGTCAGGTCAGGCCTGCGCGTGCGCCGCCGTCGCCAGCTCGTCGAAGGACTCCAGGACCATGCCGAGCAGGTCCCACAGGTCCGGCACGAGCTCGCGGCACGCGACCAGCCCGACGTCGAGGTTGTCCAGGTAGCTCTGCACGGTGATGTTCAGCCCGAGGCCGTCGGCCACCACCGACACCGGGAGGTAGGCCCGCACCCGGGCCCCGGCCAGGTACAGCGGCTCCCGCGGGCCGGGCACGTTCGACACGACCAGGTTGAACGGCGGGTTGACGACGTCGGCCAGCCGCAGCTGCGCGGCGACCCGCGCGGCCCGGGTCGCCAGCGCCGGTGCCGCGAAGCGCGCGATGTCCTGCAGGACCTCGGCGTCCAGCGCCGCGTGCTGCTCCTTGGCGGCGCGCATCCCCTCGTGCGCGGCCCGCAGCCGGTCGACCGGGTCGGCCAGGTGGGTGGGCAGCGCGGCGAGCATGGCCGACACCCGGTTGCCGAACGCTCCCTGCTGCTCGGCGCTGCGGATGGAGACCGGGACCATGGCCACGAGCGGCCCGTCGGGCAGCGCGTCGTGCGCCTGCAGCCATCGGCGCAGCCCGCCCGCGCAGCCGGCCATGACGACGTCGTTCACGGTGACGCCGAAGGCGTTCTTGACCTGCTTGACCGCCGGCAGCGGCGTGGTGCCGTACGCCCAGCGGCGGTGCGCCGTGATCGGCCGGTTGAACGGCGTGCGCGGCGCGACCACCGGCGGGCGGTTGAGCAGCCCGCCGTCCGGCGACCCCCCGCCGGTGAGCCGGCGGGCCACCCCTCCGATCGCGGGCGCCGCCGACCGGCCGTGGAACCGCAGGGACCGGGGCAGCGCCCGCATCGCCCGCCCCTGCAGCTCGAGGGCCTTGAGCGGCTGCACCGAGAGCCCGGCCAGACCGCGCCACCACATCTCGACCGGGCTGGGCAGCCGCTCCGGCCTCCAGTCGTCGGACGGCGGTGCGGGCGCACCCGGGTCCGGCGTCCGGTCGAGCAGCGTGCTGATCAGCTCGACGGCGGCGACGCCGTCGACGGCAGCGTGGTGGACCTTGACGAGGAGGGCCACGCCACCGTCCTCCAGGCCGGAGATGACGTACAGCTCCCACAGCGGGTGCCGGCGGTCCAGCGGGCGCGCCGCGATCCTGGCCACCTGCTCGGCGAGCTGCTCGCGACCTCCGGGCCGTGGCAGGGCGAGCTCGCGCACGTGGAAGGACAGGTCGAAGTCCGGGTCGTTCACCCAGTACGGCCGTTCGAGGCCGAACGGCACCTCCACCAGCCGCCGCCGCAGCGGCGGCATGAGCGGCAGCCGCTGCTGCACCACGCGCTCGACCTCGGCGGCCGTCAGCGGCTGCCCGGACGACGTCCGCCCGTCGAGCAGCACGACGCCGCAGACGTGGCCGAAGGTCGTGCCGGTCTCCATGTGCAGGAAGCTGGCGTCCACGCCGGAGAGCTGCTGCACGACCGACCTCCCGTCCCGGACCGACGGCAGGGGACTACCCGCGCGGGTCGCCGCTCACCCGGCCCGCGGCGTCTCCGAACGGATCGGTGCCTGCTGCGCGCGACCGGTGCCGCCCGCTCACTCCTGTCCGTAGTCGTAGAACCCGCGCCCGGTCTTGCGGCCGAGCCGGCGCTCGGCGACCAGCCGCCGCAGCAGCCGCCGCGGCTCCTCCGGGATCCCCGGCCGCTCGGCCGCGTAGTGCTCCTCGATGTCGAGCACGACGTCGAGCCCGACGGCGTCCATCCGGGCGAACGGCCCGCTGCTCGCACCCAGGTTGAGGCAGAACAGCCGGTCGACCTCCTCGGGTGTCGCCACACCCTCCTCGACGACGGCGAGCGCCTCGCGCTTGATGGCCGCCCAGATGCGGTTGTAGATGAAGCCGGTGCTCTCGCGACGCACCTCGAACGGGATGAGCCCGTAGTCCGGCAGCACGGCCATGAGCCGCTGGACGACCGCCGGGTCGGTGCGGCCGCACGACATGACCTCGACGGCGTTGCGCTCCGGCGGCATGTAGAAGTGCAGGTTGAGCAGCCGCTCGGGGCGCTCGACGACGTCGACGAGCGCGCTGCTCGGATAGGAGCTCGAGTTCGTCGCGAGGACGGCATCGGGTGGGGCGAGTGCGCTGAGCTCGGCGAACAGCGGGCGCTTGACCTCGAGCCGCTCCGGCGCGGCCTCGACCACCAGCCACGCGGCGCTGACGGCGGCGGCCAGGTCGCTGGTCGTCGTCACGTCGGCGCCGTGCTCGCGCAGGTAGGCCGCGGCGTCCGCGCGCTGCGCCGGGTCGGGATCGGTGATGCGGACGTCGTCGCCGCCGCGGGCGAGCATCAGTGCGATCCGACGGCCGAGCGTGCCGGCGCCGACGACGGCCGAGGGCCGGTGGGCGTCCATGGCGGAGGCATCTCCGCGGTGTCCGCGTCTCAACCACCCGCGACGACGGGACCTGGTTGCGGGTGCGCCCGGCTCGCCGAGCGGGTAGGGACGTGTGCATGAGTGATGTCGTCTACGTCTCCGAGGTGCGGGTGGAGCGCGGGCCCGACCGGTTGCGCACCGCGCAGCTGCCCGGTGAGGACGCGCCGGTGCTGTACGGCGTGCACGGCGCGATCGCCGAGCACTACGGCGTCGCGCCCGGCGCGGCACCGTCGCACGCCTCCACGATCGACCACGTCGTCGGCGCCGCCCTCGGTTGACTGGTCGGCACGTTCGCCGGGGCGCTCAGCGCCCGGCGGATCGACCCCGCCGGTCTGGTGGGGCACGCACGAGGTGAGGTCGAGCTCGAGGGCCGGGTGCTCGTTCTCAAGCGGATCCACGTCACCTACACCGGGCTGCAGGTCGGCGAGCAGGACCGCGAGAAGGTGGAGCGCGTGCTGCGCGTGCACGCCGACGCGTGCCCGGTCGCCCGGAGCATCCGTGGCGCGATCGAGGTGACGACGGCGCTCGGGTGAGCGCCGGCAGCGCCAGGCGGCGCGCCTGCTCCGCCGGGTCGGCCGGCGGCTGCTCGGCTCAGCCGGCTGCTCATCTGAGCCGGCCGCCGGGTCAGCCGGCCGCCGCGCTCACCTGCAGGTCGGCTCCGAGCAGCGCCTCGTCCGCGGCCGCCCGGCCGGCCGCCCAGCCGTAGCCGTTGCTCGCCGGCGTCGCCCTCGTCACCAGGTGCGGGAAAAGCTCCTCGCAGGCCGCGTCGACCCGGTCGCGCTGCCGCTGCACCAGCGGGACGAGCTCCCCGGCCCGGGCGTCACGGGACACCGCCGAGGCGTCGACCTCGGCCAGCCGCTCGCCGATGCGGGTCGCGTACGCCGTCAGGAAGGAGGAGCGGAACGAGCGGGTGCGCGAGGTGCCGGAACGGTCGGTCAACCGCCCGAACCGGCTCATCGCCGAGTGCGCCTGCACGAGCAGGGAGGGCACGAGCAGCTCGACGGCGTCCAGGTCGGCCGGCGAGCCGACCAGCGTGCAGTGGCCGAGCTTCTCGGCGACGACGGAGCGGCACCGGTTGGCGCGGGCCACGACGTCGACGAGCATCGCCTTCGCCAGCACGTACGGGGCGTCGATCCACATCCGCCGCGCGACGGGCGCTGCGGCGTCGGCCTCCTCCCCCGTCTGGGCGAGCAGCCGCTCGAGGGCGTAGCGGCTCACCAGCTCCTGCGCCTTGGCCGACAGCGCGTCGGCCTCGTCGTCGAACTCGGTGGCCTCGGCCTTGGCGAGCAGGGCCTGCACCCGCGCGAGCAGCTTCTGGTCGGCCGGGGCGGCGTCCGCGGGACCACCGGGATCGCCCGGAGCCGGCAGCACTGCCGGGATCGGCGGCAGCCGGACCATCACCAGGGCGAGCTCCAGAGCCGCCGTCATGCCCGCGATGCCGTCGAGCCGGAGCACGGCCGCGGGCCCGGCCGCGCGCAGGTCGGCGGCCCAGGCCGGCGCCACCCGTGCCGGCGGGAAACCGGCGGTGTGGGCGGCGACCAGCCCGACGGCCAGCGGCACGAGGGCGCCGTCGCCGACGCGGCGGGTGACCTCGGCGAGGTCCGACGGCGACCACCCGCCGTCGATCACCGACGCCGTCAGGTCGGCCAGCAGCGAACGGACACCGGCCCGGGCGACGTCGGCGGGGAAGCGCTCGCTCGGCTCGAGCAGCAGCGCGGAGATCCGTGCGGGCGTCGTGCTGCCGTCCTCCATCTCCTCCAACGCGGCGACGAGCAGCGAGCGCATCTCCGCCGGGCCGACGACCGGGGGCAGGAAGCCGGCCGGCCGCCCGGCGGACGCGCTGCCCCGTCGCGTGTTCCGGCGCTTCTTCGCCGCCCTGCGCTGCTTGTTCTTCACGCCCATGCCGACCTCCCCGTCGCCCTCGGCCGACCGTAGGACGGGGCTCGGACAACGCCGGGCCCGACGCGCCGACCTGTGGACGTCTCAGGCGAGCGGGTCGACCCAGCGCACGCCCGGGAACCGCCCGAAGTCGCGGTCGTGTGAGCAGAGTTCGGCGCCGTGCTCGACGGCGAGCGCGGCGAGGTGGGCGTCGGTCGTCAGGTTGCCTGCGGTGCCCAGCGCTGCCAGCAGCTCGCGGAGCACGGCCGCATGACGGCGCCCGGGGTGGACGACCGTGACCGGCGGCTGGTCGAGCCAGCCGTCGACGACGTCGAACGCCTCGTGCACCGTCAGCGGCTGCTCGAAGACGGCATGGCGGGTGCTCAGTCGCACGAAGGCGACGAGGACCTGCCAGGAGAGCCCGACGGTCTCGGTGCCGGAGAGCACCTGCTCCACCCACGAGCGGGCGCGGGCATGGTGCGGCGACCGCTCGTCGAGGGCGTAGAGGAGCAGGTTGACGTCCGGGATCTTCACTTCCGGAGCTGGAGCTTCCGGAGGGTCTCCTCGTCCTCGAGGTCACCGGCGAGCCGGAGCGCCTTGCCGAGGTCGATGCCCGGACGCAGGCCCATCGGCCTGGCGGGCATCTCGTACGGGCGGGAAGAGACCGTCTCGGTGGCCAGGCCTGTGCGCAGGAGCGTGTTCAACGCCGCCTTGAACGACTGGCCGCGCTCGCTCGCAAGGCGCTGCACGGCCGCGGCGACGTCGTCGTCGAGCGTGACCGTCGTCCGCATGTGGAGCATCATAGCGCGCCGTTCTGCGACATCATGATGCCTCCGCCTACGCCGCGGGCTCCTGCCGCATCCAGCGGTGCTGCAGGTCGACCCGGTCCTCCGGAACGGCGCCGTCGGCGACGGCGTGCGCCAGCAGCAGGGCTGTCTCGGGGTCGTCGCAGACGGTCGGGCGCATGGCGAAGAACCAGCGGTCGTCGCCCGTCACCTGCACGAGACGGCCGGTGAACAGCCGGCCGGGCGGGTGCTGCTCGGCGAGCCGGCCGTCGCCGACGACGCGGCGTCGGCCGTCGAGGACGTCCTCGCACTCCGCGTCGCCGGTCTCGGTGCTGCCGAGCAGGCGCACGACGGACAGCGGCGCGGCCGGCCAGTCTTCGAAGCCCGGCACCCGCCTCAGCAGACCTGGCGCCAGCTCGGTCTCGATGTAGTGCTGCAGCGCGCCGTCGTCCCACAGCAGCGCGTCGTGGACGATCTGGTCGTAGCCGGCGCGACGCGGCGCGTGCTCGGTGACGACCTCCTCGCTCGCGCCCAGCGCGCGCAGCGCCACGGACGCGTAGTGGAGACCGATCCGAAGACCCCGCTCCGTGCTCTGCGCCCAGTGGAGCGCCGCGTTGCAGAGCCACCTGCCCCACTCGTGCGGGGTCAGCACCTCCTCTGCCGCGATGAGGCGTTCGAGGTCGCGGACCCACGCGTCGTCGAGGGGCCGGGTGGTCGACCTGAGCAGGCACAGCGCCTCGGTGAAGTCGCCCCGGTTCTGCGCGCGGACGGCGAGGTCGGTCAGGCGGAGGTCTTCGGCAGAGAAGCCGAGCTCGTCCGTGGTGGACACCTCGTAGCCGTCGGCCTCGGCGGCCAGGTCGAGCAGCAACTTGCGCACCGGCTGCTCGAGGAAGGCGGCGAGCGCCCGCCAGCCGGGCGCGTGCTCCGGGGCGGTGTACAGCGCTCTCGCTCCGCACAGCACCGGCTCGATGCAGAGCGCCTGCGCGACGTACTCGGCGAGCGACTCTCCGACAGCCGCGTCCGCCGTCCGGATGGTCGCCAGGGCGTCGTCGACTCCGGCGAGCAGCTCGGCGTCGCGGCGCGACCAGCCGTAGCGCCTGAGCTGGGCTGCGGCCGGCGAGTGACGGGGGGCGGCCGCCCGGGCGGCGCGGTGTCGCTTCGACATGGCGACACCGTGCCGCGTTCGACGGCGCCACGTGACCGCGACGTCTGATCTGTGGACGACGTGCTGCCGACGCCAGCTGGCGACGGCACATCTCCGCGCCTTGCATCAAGATGCGAGGCGTTGATGCTAGTGTGCACAGGTGCGTACGACGGTCAGCATCGACGACGAGTTGCTGCGTGAGGCCAAGGTGGCGGCCGCCCGTAGCGGGCGGACCCTCAGCGACGTCGTCACGGACGCGCTGCGCGTCCTGCTCGCCCGGCAGGAGGACCGCGGCGGTTCCGTGACTCTTCCCGTCTTCGGTGGCAGTGGGCTGCAGCCCGGCGTCGACCTCGAGGACAAGGACGGTCTCGCCGCCGTGCTGGACGAGGCTCCCGACCGTGCTGCTGGCTGACGTCAACGTCTTCCTCTACGCCCACCGACCGGAGAGCGGTCGCCACGAGGAGTTCCGCGGCTGGCTGGAGGCAGCGCTCGTCGGGCCGGAGCCGTTCGGGGTCAGCGAGCTGGTGCTCTCGTCGTTCGTCCGCATCGCGACGCACCACCGCGTGTACCGGGAGCCGACACCGCCGTCGTTGGCGCTCGAGTTCTGCGCAGCCGTCCTCGGCGCACCGGCCGCCGTCGCGGTCCGGCCGGTGCGCCGAGGACGGC
>DATMJH010000106.1:0-2788 GCA_035554015.1 Mycobacteriales bacterium | reverse complement strand
TCCCAGCCCCGACGGGAGGGCTCCCGACGGTTCCCGCCCGGGCCGAACCCGTCGGGAGGGCTCCCGTCGGTCCCACGGCCCCAACCCGACGGGAGGGCTCCCGACGGTTCCCGCCCCGGCCGAACCCGACGGGAGGGCTCCCGTCGGGCGTCAGCCGGCGCGGCGCTCCGAGGTGCCGGCCAGGTGCTCGGCACGCGCCTGCATGAGCAGGCCTCGCCACGAGGTCACCTCGGGCCGCCGGCGCAGCAGCGCGCGGCGCTCGCGCTCGGTCATCCCGCCCCAGACCCCGAACTCGACCCGGTTGTCGAGCGCGTCGGCCAGGCACTCGGTGCGGACCGGGCAGCCCATGCAGACCGCCTTCGCCCGGTTCTGGGCGGCGCCGGTGACGAACAGGTCGTCCGCGTTCGTGCTCGTGCAGGACG
The DNA here is from genome assembly GCA_035554015.1 of Mycobacteriales bacterium. Classification (GTDB taxonomy): domain Bacteria; phylum Actinomycetota; class Actinomycetes; order Mycobacteriales; family SCTD01; genus DATLGD01. The sequence goes on along the minus strand of DATMJH010000106.1, from coordinate 2,366 downwards.
ACCGCGCGGTCCAGTCCTGGAGGGTGTCGGAGCCCGACCTGCGGGGGCCGGAGGCGGAGAGCGTGGTGATGGCAGCCATGAGGGTCGGTCCTTGTACAGAGGTGGAGCGCTGAGGGGGATGCCGGCGCGCGAACGCTGCCGACAGGACGACCGTAGGAAAAGGGCGACTCGGGCGGCAGCCCCCAACAGGACGGTTCCGGGTAGTCCTCGTGGGCTAGTCGGACTCTGGGCACAAGCCGGGCGAAAGCCGGAAACGCCCCGCTCGCGGGCTGGCCCGCCGCCCGGGGCCAGGGCGTCGGCGCCCCCCGTCCGGCGGACGGCGCGCGGACCGCACGCGGGATGCCCGGCCGGGCGGCCCGCGCACGTACGCTGGTCGCCGTGCGACGACCCCCTCCGCCGCAGCCGTCCGCGCTGGCCCAGCTGGGCAAGGCGGCGCTGACCAGCGCCCTCGCCGGGCTGCTCGTCGCCGGCCTCGCCCTCCCGGTCATCGGCGGCGCCGGCCTGGCGGCCAAGTCGCAGGCCGACGAGTTCCTCGTGCTGCCGGCCTCGCTCGAGACGGCGCCGCTCGCCCAGCGCAGCCGCATCCTGGCCGCCGACGGCAGCCTCATCGCGTCGCTGTACAGCGAGAACCGGGTGCTCGTGCGGCTCGAGGACGTCCCGGAGACCGCACGCAAGGCGGTGCTGGCCATCGAGGACGCCCGCTTCTACGCCCACAACGGCGTCGACGTGAAGGGCACGCTGCGGGCCGCCGTCGCCAACGCCAAGGCCGACGCCGTGACGCAGGGCGGCAGCACGCTGACCCAGCAGTACGTCAAGAACGCGCTCATCCAGGCCGCCACCACCAAGGAGCAGCTCCAGGCGGCGCGCGAGACGACGATCGACCGCAAGGTGCGCGAGGCCCGGTACGCCCTCGCGATCGAGCGGCAGCTGTCCAAGGACGAGATCCTCGAGCGCTACCTCAACATCGCCTACTTCGGCAACGGCGTGTACGGCATGGGCACGGCGGCGAACTTCTACTTCGGCAAGCCCGTGCAGCAGCTGACCGTCGCCGAGGGCGCGCTCCTGGCCGGCATCGTGCAGAGCCCCGGCCGGTGGGACCCGGTCGCCGACATGCCGGCGGCGCTCGAGCGGCGCAACGTCGTGCTCGACCGGATGGCCGAGGTCGGCTTCATCGACGGTCAGCAGCTGGCGGCGGCGACGGCCGAGCAGCCGGTGCTGCGGCTCTCGCCGGTCGGCAGCGGCTGCGAGGCGCCCGAGGTGACCGCGCCCTTCTTCTGCGACTACGTGCGGCGGGTGCTGGAGGACTCCGAGATCGGCGCGGTGCTCGGGCGCACCCGCGAGGAGCGGCAGCAGCGGCTGCTCTCGGGCGGCCTGACGATCCAGACCACGCTCGAGCCGCGGATGCAGACTCTCGCCCAGCAGGTCGTCGACCGCCGGGTCCCGCGGGACGACCCGTCCGGCGTCGCGACGGCGGTCAACCTCGTCGAGCCCGGCAACGGCGCCGTCCGTGCCATGGCGGTCAACCGCAGCTTCGGTGAGGAGGGCGTCGGCACCACCAAGGTGAACCTGGCCATCGGCGGCTCCAGCGGCTTCCAGGCCGGGTCGACGTTCAAGCCCTTCGTGCTGGCCCGCGCGCTGCAGATGGGCATCCCCCGCCGGCTGTCCATCCGCTCCCCGCAGACCTACTCGTCCGACGTCTTTCTCGACTACAAGGACGGGCGCAAGGTGCCCTACCGGGTGTCGAACGCGGGCGACTCGCAGGCCGGCACCTACAACCTCGAGAGCGGCACCCACGGGTCGGTGAACACCTTCTACGTGCAGCTCCAGGAGCGCACCGGCGTCGAGCGGCCGGCCGCCATCGCGGAGTCGCTCGGGCTGCGCCAGTTCCAGGGCGGCCGGCCGCAGGCGCCGCTGCTGCGCGGCGGTTCGTTCACCCTCGGCACCAACGAGGTGAGCCCGCTCGCGATGGCCGGTGCCTACGCGGCCTTCGCCGCCCGCGGCCTGTACTGCCAGCCGACGCCGATCGTGCGGGTGCTCGACTCCGGCGGCCAGGAGATCGGCGTCCCGAAGCCGCCGTGCCAGCAGGTGCTCGAGCAGGACGTCGCGGACGACGTCAACGACATCCTGCAGGGGGTGGTCGACGGGTCGTCGCGCGGCCGCACCGGTCGCGGCGCGTCCATCGGCCGCCCGGTGGCCGGCAAGACCGGCAGCACCAACGGGTCGAAGGCCGCCTGGTTCATCGGGTACACCCCGCAGCTCGCCGGCGCGGTGTGGGTGGGCAAGCCGCAGCCGGAGGAGCTGAAGTTCCTCCGCATCGGCGACCGGTACTACCGCCAGGTGTACGGCGGCACCCTCCCGGCGTCCAT
>DATMJH010000105.1:0-2166 GCA_035554015.1 Mycobacteriales bacterium | reverse complement strand
CGGCAGGTCTTGACCGCTCGGTGAGCTCAAGACCACCTCGATGATCCTGTCCGCAGCAAGCGAGACACGGTCAACCACCATCGGCCGGTGCTCTGCCTGTGTCACGCCGTCGACCGGAGCGGTCGCCCGGTTGAACAGCATTGGCAGCGATACTGGGCCCCGAATCGCCCAGCTCGGGTGGTACGTCAGCTCCTGGGGTTCGACAGCCAGCCGCAAGTCCGACACCTGCCGAAGCAACTGCTCGAGTGCAGCGGTCACCATGAGCCGAGCGAGCGGCTCTGCAGGACAGCGGTGCGGTCCCCCGCCGAAGCTCAGGTGACGCGGCTTGTCGGGCCGGTCGAATCGCAGCTCCTCCGGCGCCGCGAAGCCGTCAGGGTCGAGGTTGGCCGCGTGATAGCTAATGAACGCATACGACCCAGCTGGGACATCGACGCCGCCCAACCGGGTGCTCCTCGTCGCCAGTCGGTACAGGCCCGTGCTCGGCGGTTCAAGCCGCAGCACCTCGTCCACGAACTCCGGCAGCCGGCTCATGTCGTCGCGCAGTCGTGACTCGAGGCCCGGTATCACCGCGATCCGCAGTGCCGCGGCAGCGAGAGCGTTGGTCGTCGTACGCTGCCCGGCCACCATCAGCTGCGTCAGGATCTGCAGACGCTCCGGCAGTTGAACCGGTCGCGCGTTCGGGCAGTAGGCAGCCACCCGGCTGACGAAGTCGTCGGACGCCGACTCGCTCGCCTTCTCCAGTCGAGCAGTGAGCCAGTCGTAGCTGTCGGAGATCGCCTGGAACATCTCCAGGAGACCTTCCGCCTCCGGCACGTCGGTTCCCACAGCGCGAAGGTGCGCGTCGGACCAGCGTTGCAGCACCTCAGGATCTGCATCGTCGAGCCCCAGTAGCCGGGCGACGACGCGCACAGGAAGAGGGCGGCACAGCGCTGCAATCAGCTCCGCTGAGGTGTGTTTCGCGAGGACTCCGACCAGTTCCTCAGCCACTGCGTGAGCGAAGGGCTCGATGACGGCCAGGCGGTCTGGCGTGAACAACTGCTCGACGAGAGTCCGCTGCTCCGCATGAAGCGGGGGGTCCGCCGAGATCAGCGCAGGCGCGCTAGCCACGGCGGCACGGCGGCGAGCGAGAGCCTGGAGTTGCGCCTGCTGGCCCGGGGGCAGCGCGCCCAAGTCGATCTCATCAGCCTGTATGCGCCGGGCAAGCCCAGTTGCGCTACTCGGACCTGTCGGATTCCGTGACGACCACTGCTCCTGGTCGGCCAGAACCTGAAGAACCTCGGAGTGTCCGGATACGACGAATGCCGCGAGTCCCGGCACGTAGCGGACCGGTTCGCTGCGCAGATCCGCTAGCGCGGCGTACGGGCACCGCACCGTTGCCGGTTCCAGCGCGAAGAGCTGAGCGTGTGACCCCGACGTCGTCCTCACCTCCACCGTGCACGTCCAAGTTACTCCAGTACTAGACTTCTTGGAGCTAGAAAGTCTCAGTCGCGGCGTCGGGCGCCTCCGTCCACAGGGATGACGGCACCGTTCACGAACGAGCTCTCGGGCGAGGCGAGCCACCGAACGACGGACGCGATCTCCGCCGTCGCTCCCGCCCGTCGGACGGCAATACCGGCCTCGATGCGCTCAAGACGCTCCGGCGCGAGCGCTGTGCCGATCAACTCCGTCTCGGGCACGAACCCGGGCGCGACCGCGTTGGCGGTTCCTCCGATAGCGCCGATCTCGTCTCCGAGCGCCAGCACCCAGCGCTCGAGAGCCGCCTTGCTCGCGCCGTATGCCGCATTGCCCGCCAGGGCCTGCGCCGCGAACGAGCTGGTCACGACGACACGGCCGCCGGGTCGCACGAGACATGGCCTCAGCGCGTGCTCCAACAGCACGGCCGACAGCACGTTCGACGCCATGGTGCGCGACCAGTGCTCGGCCACGTCTGCAACGGTCGTCTGCGGTCCGTGGTGCGTGGCTCCGGCGTTGCACACGAGGAGGTTCAGCGTTCCGAAGAGATCGGTGACTCGGGCCGCAACGCGCTCGACATCGTCGACGGAACTGAGGTCACCGGGGATCGGCTCGATCGACGACGAGAGGCGTGCGACCTCTGCGAGCCTGTCGGCTCGGCGGCCGACCGCGGCGACCCGCCAGCCGTCGACGCTCAGCGCCTCCGCGATAGCC
>DATMJH010000104.1:0-13825 GCA_035554015.1 Mycobacteriales bacterium | reverse complement strand
CCGCTACCTCGCCGACCACGGCGAGTACCCGGCGTCGGTCGGGCTCGTGGTGTGGGGGACCAGCGCGATGCGCACCGCCGGCGATGACGTCGCCGAGGCGCTGTGGCTGCTCGGCGTCCGGCCGGTCTGGGACACCGCGTCCCGCCGCGTCACCGCCCTCGAGGTCGTGCCGCTCGAGGAGCTCGGCCGCCCGCGCATCGACGTGACGCTGCGCATCAGCGGCTTCTTCCGCGACGCGTTCCCGCACGTCGTCGCGCTGCTCGACGAGGCGGTGCGCACGGTCGCCGCGCTGGACGAGCCGGCCGAGCAGAACCTGCTGCGCGCGCACGTCGACGCTGACGTCGCGGCCGGCGCGGACCTGCGCCGCGCGACGGCGCGCGTCTTCGGCTCGAAGCCCGGTGCGTACGGCGCGGGCCTGCTGCCGCTCATCGACAGCCGCGACTGGAAGACCGACGCCGACCTCGCCGAGGTCTACGCGGTCTGGGGCGGCTACGCCTACGGCGCAGGTCTCGACGGCGTCGAGGCACGTGGCGACATGGAGCGCGTCTACCGGCGGGTGCGGGTGGCGGCCAAGAACCAGGACACCCGCGAGCACGACATCGTCGACAGCGACGACTACTTCCAGTACCACGGCGGGATGGTCGCCGCGGTGCGCGCGCTCACCGGCTCGTCACCCGAGGCCTACGTCGGCGACAGCGCCGTGCCGGACACCGTGCGGACGCGGACGCTGCAGGAGGAGACGCACCGAGTGTTCCGGGCGCGCGTCGTCAACCCGAAGTGGGTGTCGGCGATGCAGCGGCACGGCTACAAGGGCGCGTTCGAGATGGCGGCGACGGTCGACTACCTGTTCGGCTACGACGCGACCGCCGGTGTCGTCGACGACTGGATGTACGACAAGCTCGCGCGGTCCTACGTCTTCGACGAGACCAACCGGGCGTTCATGCAGAAGAGCAACCCGTGGGCGCTGCGCGGCATCGCCGAGCGGCTGCTCGAGGCGGCCGACCGGGGCCTGTGGGCCGAGCCGTCGGACGAGGTGCTGGACGGGCTGCGCAGCACCTACCTCGAGCTCGAGGGCGACCTCGAGGGGGAGTGAGCCGGGTCAGCCGGCGGTGGCCGTCGCCGGCTCGAAGTCGTCGTCGCCGGGCCAGCGAACCGTCACCGGGCCGCTGCCGGGCACGGGCACCGAGAACGACCCGTCCTCGCCGGTGACGGCAGTGGCGCTGGCGCCGCCGGCCGTGACGGTGACCGTCTGCCCGGCCAGCGGCTTGCGCACGTAGCCGTCGGGCGTGAGCAGGGGGCGGCGCAGCAGCGTTCCGGTGACCTGTCCGTCCGCAACAGCGACGTCGAGCCCGGCGGTCCTGCCGGGCACCGGGCCGGTGTGGCGCACGACGTCGAGCCCGCGGTCGGGGGAGATGCCGAACAGCAGGCGGTCGTAGGCCGGGTCGTCGAACGGCGCCCACTCGAGGTACCACAGCTGGTTGCCGGGCACCGTCCAGTTGGCGAGCGTCGTGCCCCACGTGGTCGGGCCGAGTCCGGCGCTCGGCTTCGCCGAGTACTCGGTGTACGGGCCGCTGCCGTCGTTGACCCGGCGCGGGTCGAGCAGCCAGCCGCCGGCGGCGTAGTGCGCGTCGGACAGCAGCACGCGCTCCGGGTGCATGGTCAGGCCGTGAGCGGTGCAGCTGGCCCACGGTCCGGTCGAGCTCGTGCTGGTCGACACGCCGGAGAACGGCGGGAACCACTGGCCCATCTTGATCGGGTTGCTGCGGCTGGCCGGGCCCTCGGCGTCGGGGGAGGTGTACTTGCCGCTGATGTCGTAGAAGTGGATGCCGCCACCGGGGCACGTGGTCTGGGCGTAGTCGGCGCGCAGGTCGCTGACGGCGACGAACGTCGAGTCGGGCGAGGGGACGGCCTCGTGCGGCACGTCGATGCCGGTGTCGGGCGTCTCGCTGATGACCTTCGGCCGCGCTGGATCGCTGACGTCGAGCGCGATCCACTTGAAGCGGCTGCACGAGCCGGCGTAGGCGACGTTCGGGTCGTTCGGGTCGACGGTGAAGGCGTGCCCGCAGCCCTCGAGGGTGCGGCCGAGGTTCTTCGGCTTCGTCGGGTCGGTGTAGTCGATGATGAAGGTCGGCAGCGTCGTGTAGACGTGGCGATCGCCGATGAGCGCGAGCTTGTGCGGGCCCTCGAGGCCCGGCACGACGCCGAGCTGCTTCGCAGCGGCCGGGTCCTTGATGTCGACGAACTCGATGCCCGGGCCGATGCCCTGCGCGACTGTGGCGCCGGGGGAGTCGACGTTCATGACGAGGATGTCGCGCTCGTGGTTGATGCGGACGTCGGTGTGGTAGCTCACGCCCGGGCTGGCGTACAGGCCGACGGGCAGCGCACGGGCCGGGTCGGTGACGTCGTAGAACTGCACGCCGTGCCCCATGACGCCGACCGCGGCGTAGCGCACGACCTTGCCGGCGACCTCGCGCTCGAAGAACTCGACCGACGACGCGGACGCCGCGCCGGGCTGCGACCACACCGCCTCGACGTCCTTGGAACCCGGCAACGCGGGCGTGGCGGCCGTGGCGACCGGCACGGTGCCGGCGAGCGCCGCCGCGGCGACGAGCGCTGCGGCGCGGCGGGACAGCAGCCTCACGAGGTCACCGTCACCGGGAGCACCTTGGACGCGCACTTCCCTGCGAAGCAGGCGCGGACGAGGACCTCGTGGTCGCCGGGGGCGGCAGCGAGCGTCGTGGCGAAGGCACCGCCGTCCCCGACGGCGACCGGCCGGAGGTCGGTGACCGGCGTCCCGGCCGGTGCGAGACCGACCTCCAGGTGCGGGGCGGCCGGGATCCTGTACGGCGCGTGCTCGGCAACGCCGTCGAACGTCTCGATCAAGGTGCGGGCACCCCCGGCGGTCGCGCCGACCCAGACGGCGCTGCTGTGCCGTTGCCAGGCCGTGATGGTCGAACCCGGCTTCGCGCCGACGGCCGACATGGGCACGTTGACGTAGATGGTCTTCGAGGCCGTGTCGTAGACCGCCTCGACGCGGCTGGTCTCGGTGCAGGTGAACGACGCGTTGGCCGTGCCGCCCTCGACGCAGGTGTGCACGCCGGCCCATGGCTGCGGGCTCTGCGTGGTCGCCCTGGTTCCCATGGTCTTGATCGACCAGTTCGTGCCGCCCTTGCCGACGCCGCCGTCGACGAGGACGTCCCAGTTGTACTGGACCGCCTCGGGCGTGCCGCGGGGTGTGCGCAGGTCGGCCAGGCGCAGCTCGAAGGTGAGGTCCTCGGAGCCCGACTCGCGCTGCGCGATGGCCAGCCCGGTGATGTCCGTGCCGAGCGCCGTGGTGGCCGGGGCGCCGGTGCTGTCGCCGGCGGCGTCCTCCGCCAGCAGCACCGGCGCCTGGCCGCCGAAGGTGACGACGCCGTCGACCGTGACCGTGCCAGGGCCGGCGGTGGCGGAGGCCCTCTCGATGACGGTCTCGCCCACGGCCGGGATGTGCGACCAGGCCGGTCCGGCGACGGCCAGCGCGCCGGCGGCGAGCACGGCGACGGTGAGGCGGAGGCGCTTCATGGGTCGGTTCTCCTGGGTCATCGGTCGACGGGGGCGACGACGATCGCGCCGCGCATGGCGGCGCCCGTGCTGGACGTGTAGGCGTAGGCGCTGGCCTGGTCGCCGAAGGTGTAGGAGTGCGACCCGCCCGGCGCGAGGGGGCCGGGAGAGTCGATCTCCGAGCCGGGGCGCAGCAGCGGCTCCCCGACCTTCGGCACGACGGACTGCGTGGCCTTGACGTCGTGCGGTCGGGTGTCCTTGTTGACCCAGCTGACCGTCGTGCGCCGCGGCACCGTCACCAGCTGCGGGACGAACTGGCCGTTCACCATCTCGACGGTGACCTGGCCCGGCGTGTCGGCGAGGTGCACCACGCGGTAGACGACGCCGCCGAGGTCGGCGACGTAGAGCGCGCCGTCGGGGCCGAACACGACGTCCATCGGCATCTGGCTGGTCATGAACTCGCGCTGCGCCACGATCTCGCCGGCCTCGTCGACGTCGACGTGGAGCACCTTGCGGCCGGTGACCTGCCCGCCGTTGACGTTCCACCAGCCGCCGTACTCCGCGACGAACAGGTCGCCGTCGTACCGGGCCGGGAAACCGCTGTCGCGCTCGAAGGTCAAGCCGGTGATGCCCTCGTGGCCCTCCGTCGTGAAGGCGATCGGTCGGGTGACCGTGCCCTTGGCGCAGGGCCCGAACTGCTCGAGCACCGCGGGGTTCGAGCTGTTCTCCGGCTCGGGGTTGCCGGGGTGGTCGTGCCCGACGTACGGCTCGGGGTACGGGTTCGGGTGCGGGTCGTACAGGCAGGACGGGAAGCCCATGTCGTCGACGGCGCCGTCGCTGATGTCGGTGCGGTACAGCGGCTCGCTGCTCGCCGGGTCGTCGGAGCCGTTCATCCAGGCGTAGAGCTTGCTCGGGTCGCTCGGCAGCAGGTCGACGTCGTAGACGTTGCGCAGTCCCCGGGCGACGAGGACGTCGTCGGCGTGCAGCCGGCCCTCGACCCGCTCGCCGAGGTCGACGTCGGTCTGCACGTCGACGTCCTCCCACGCCGGGTCGACGCGGAGCACCGAGCCGCTCCACGGTTGCACCTCCGGAGCCGGGCACTCGAGCGGGTTCACCGGCTCGGGGCCGCACTCGAGGCCGTCGTCGGTGGCGTTGCCGTTCGCGACGTACAGCATGCCGTCGGGGCCGACCACCATCCCGTTGGTCTGGTGCTGGCCGTTGGGCAGGTTGCTCACCAGCGTCCGGGAGCTCTCGAAGGCGCCGTCGCCGTCGCCGTCGGTGAGCGCGACCACCCGACCACGGTTGTCCTCGGTGTCGCTGACGTAGAGGGTGCCGTCAGGCCCGAAGGCGAGGCCAAGCGCGGTCGTGAAGCCGGTGGCGACCGTCTGCGGCCGCCCGGCGACGCCGCCGAGGTCGTCGAAGGCGACGATGGTGCTGCTCGTGAAGGATGGGTCGACGACCGTCGCGTAGAGCCGCTCGTCCGGGCCGAAGGTGATGCTCGTCGGGAGCCCCCCGGGCGTCTCGGCGAACACGCCGGCGCCGAACCCGACCGGGACGGTGACGCCGCGCAGCACCTGCGTGCTGACCGTGTCGGCCCCGGCGCCGAGCGGAGCGACCAGGCCGGCGACCACGACGGCGGCGAGCGCGGGGCGGGCGGTGCGTCGCACGAGGGCTCCTCGGGGGCGGACGGAGATGTCTGGGAGTTCGCCGCACGGGACCGAAGTCCTGCCGCGCGCGGCGTGACGACATGACGACGGCGGCCGCCCGGCCCGGGCGGCCGCTGTCGTCAGTGCCGGGCGGCTACTTCTCGACCGTCACGTAGCTGAACCACGAGGGGCGGCTGGTGGCGTCGTAGTACAGCAGCGAACCGGGCGCGTCGTGCACGGCCTGGACGAGCAGGCTCGAGCCGACCCGCTTGTCCATCGGGCCGAAGTTGACCCGGTACGGCGCCGGTGTGCGCGGCGTCGAGGTGCCCTTGACCGTGATGGGGTCGGCCGTGTCGGACCACATCTGCAGCGTGAGGTTGCCCTGCGGCGTGGCGGCGTACACGACGGCCTCCGCGCACACCACCCGGGCCGTCCTCGTCAGCTCCCGGTTCCAGTAGCCGAGCAGGAAGTTCGGCGCGACGGCCGTGTTCGGCCCGGCGACGTAGTTCTTGCCGGCGAACGTCTTCGCGGTCGTGCCCGTCGGGGCCTTCTCGTCCATGACCAGGCGGGGTGCGCCGTCAGCGACCTCGTTGGCCGCATCGACGTTGCCGACCGCGTCCTGCCCGTGCATGAACACGGTGTGATGGACCAGCCGCTCGCCGGCGGCCAGCGGCACGTCGCGACCCTGGCAGGTCTCGCTCACGCCGGGCGCGACGAACTCGAACACGTCGAGGCCGCGGGCGCCGAAGTCGCCGACGTAGGTCAGGTAGCCGGGGGCCGTCGGGTGCACCAGCGCGCCCCAGGAGTTCGCGCCCGCCGCGATGTACTTGCCGGCCGTGCGCGGCTTGCTCGGGTCAGAGAGGTCGACGACCTGGAGGCCGGCGTTGTACGAGCCGATGAACGCGAAGTCGTCCTTCGTGCTCATGACGTGCGTCGAGCAGACCGGCGACGGCGAGCCGGTGCCGACGAACCACTGCGACAGCTCCTCGAGCTGCGTGAGGTCCTCGGACACGCGGTGCACGGTCATGCCGCCGGCGTCGCAGCCGTTGTGCAGGTCCTCGTCGGTGGTCAGCAGGATGTCCGGCTGACCGGCGAGGAACTGCGCCTCGTGCACGTACCGGACCGGCTTGCCCAGGCCGGCGGGGCGCTGGTAGCGCAGGAGGGCGACCGGGTTCGCCGGGTCGGTGATGTCGATGATGAACATGCTGCCGGTGTTGCCGGCGTTGTTGGTGTAGCTGCCGCCCTCGGCGAGCAGGGCGATGTCGCGCTTGGCGTAGGTCTTGTCCGCCACGCCGTCGCCGGTGGAGTCGACCCACTGCGCCTGCGGCAGCAGCACGTCGCGGTCGGTGTAGACCTCGATGTCGTGGATGTGCGTGAAGTTGCCGCCGACCGGACGATCGCTGCGGTACGGGGAGTCCTTCCAGAGGGTCACCGGGTTGTTCATCGACAGCTGCGCCGGCGCGGCCGGCTTCTCGCCGAGCAGCGGAGTGAGGTCGTAGATGCGCAGCCCGCCGCCGCCGCCGGACGGCAGCCACAGCCGCCGGTTGTCGACGATGTCGCCGTTGTGCGCCTCGCCGTCCTTGGCGTCGGTGAAGCGCCAGAGCACCGTGGGCTTCGCCGGGTCGGTCCAGTCCAGGAACTCGGTCTGCTGCGTGCCCGCGGTGCGACCGGTGCCGTTCAGCGTGACGATGTGCCGGCCGTCGAGCACCGCGGCGTCCGGGACGGCGTCGGCACGCGCGCCGATGTCGTTGTCCGGGGCGCCCGGCTGCGGGCCCGGGAAGAACTGGCCGATCACCTTCGGGGCCGCCGGGTCCTTGATGTCGAACAGCCGCATGCCGAGGCCGTAGGCGCCGACGTAGAGCCGGTCACCCTCGATGACGGAGTGCCCGCCGGTCGAGCCCGGGACGTTGACGACGTGGCGGACGTTCTCCGCCACCACGGCGGGGGATGCCTGTGCCGTCGCGATGACCGGCACGGTCGCCGCCACCATCGCTGCTGCGAGCACAGGACGCACAGCGCGGTGCGTCACCTTGACCAACTCCTCGATCTGTTGCTGCTGGGTTAGGGGTGGGAGGACTAGGCCGTGCAGGGCACGGCGGGGTCGGAGCTCGGCACCCGGAAGGTGCCGTCGACGTCGAGGGTGTCGAGCGGTGCGGCAGAGCTCGAGAAGAAGGCGGACGGCTGGCTGCTGATGGAGCCGCCGAAGATGTTCGCGCCGGCGGTGATCCTGGAGCAGGGCCCGACGCCGAGAAGGGCCGTGGGCACCGGGATCGTGATGGTGCGCGCGGCCGCGTCGAAGCGGGCGGAGACCCGGCCGAGCTCCTTGCACACGGTGACGTTCGCCTCGTTCGGCGCGCAGTCCCCGCGGAGCAGGAACGGCGCCGGCCCCGGGTCGCGCGGCGGCGGGCACTGGCCCGACGTCGGGTCGCACGCTCCGCGCGAGTAGTTGGTGAACTTGCCGTCGAGCTCGAAGAACTTCTTGTCGACCTCGAAGTCCCAGGTGTACCGGCTGATCTCCGGCACGCCGCCGGGCGACGGCAGGAAGCTCACGCCGATGACGAAGTCGACGGTCTCGGCCGACGGCATGCCGATGCGGGCCGAGAGCAGGTCCTGGCCCAGCGCGTGGCCGACCGCAGCGGCGTCGCCGCCACCGCCCCAGTCGCCGAGGTCGTCGGTGCCGACCTGCTGCGCGGGCACCGGACCAGCGGTCGCCGGCCCCGTTGCGGTGGCGGCGGTGGCCGCCGTCGCGGCCGCGAGAGCGAGGGCGGCGGTGGTCGCCAGGACGGTCCTGCGCATGAGGTTCCTCCTCGGTGTCACCGGACGGTGACCTGCTGGGTGGTCGACCGCGTGACCGACGGCCACAGGTCGTCCGCGGCGGTGAGCCGGACGGTGTACGTGCCAGGCGCGGTGTAGGCGTGGGACGGCGTGGCGCCCGTCGCGGTGGCCCCGTCCCCGAAGTCCCACGACAGCCGGGTGGTGCCGCCGTCGGCGTCGCCGGTGGAGGTTCCGTCGAACCGGGCGGTCAGCTCGTCGACCGTGACCTCGAAGGACGGCTCCGGCAGGTGGTTGTCGAGCGCGAGGAGCGTGTAGTACGCGCTCTTCAAGGTGTTCGCCGTTCCGAGCTCGACGTGCTCGCGGGTCCCCGCGACCGACACCATCGTCGCCAGCGTGTCGTGCGGGAGGTGGTACGCCGGGTACGAGCTCGCGGTGCGCATGCCGGCCCAGCGCAGCGTGGGGTAGCCCTGCTGGGCGAAGCTGCGCTCGTCGGAGTTGCGGGTGTTGCTGCCGGCCACCGTGACCTTGCGCGGGTGGTTCGGGAAGCCCAGGAACTCGAAGTTGACCTGCTCGAGCAGAGGCCGGAACAGGTCACCGTCCCGGGGCCCGTGGAACAGGCACAAGCAGCTGTTGGCCTGCTCGGTCGCCACCGGCCAGGCGACGCCGACCATGTCGAACCCGAGGACCGCGGTGATCTGCTGCCCGGCCGCCTTGAGCGCCGCGGCGTGCCGCTGCGAGGCGAGTACGCCCTCCTCCTCGCCGTTGTACCAGGCGAAGACGATGCTCCGGTGGGTCGGGACGTCGGCGAGCTCGCGGGCCAGCCAGCGCAGCATGTTCGTGCCGGATCCGTTGTCGTACGTGCCGTACACGGTCGAGGCGATGTTGTCGTAGTGCCCGACGAGCAGGATCCAGTCGTCCGGCCGGGTCGTGCCCTTCTTGGTCGCCGTCACGGCCTGGAGCGGGCCGACCGCCGGTGCCCCGGCCTGCACCGGCAGCGTCACGGTCTGGGCCTGGTAGCCCAGGCCGCTCATCTCGGTCGCCAGCGCCTGCCCGGCCGAGACCTCGGTGGGACTTCCCGTGACGCGCATCGGGTAGGTGGTGGCGAACGCGTCGAGCGCGTCGACCATCGCCTTGCCGTCCGCTGTCGGGGCTGGCAGCGCGGCCAGGTCGAAGAGCTCTTCACCACCGTGCGAGGCGGCGGCAGGGACGCTCGCCGCCGCACCGGCCGCCACCGCAGAGGCGAGGGCGGCCAGCACGACGGCGCGGCGCGTCCGGCCGACCGGCATGCCGAGCCCGCGGCGCCGACGCGGGGCGCCGGCCCCGGAGGGCGGAGTGCTCGACATGCCGGTCATCGTCACTTGACCTTGGAGACGTACAGGCCGAGCGCGATGTCGTCCGAGAAGATGTAGCCAGGCACCTTCGCGTACTGCTTGGCCGACCAGGTGTTCGCCTTCTCCGGGACCATGTAGGCCTTCTCGACCAGGCCGACGCCGTACTGGCCCCAGGCGGCCGAGATGCCCGCCGCGGTCTTGGGCGTGCCGTCGGCGTTGTAGAAGCTCGAGAAGTCGAAGACGCGGGTGCCGAGCACGTACCAGGCGATCGTGAACGACTTCTTGTCCGGGTTGAGCTCCATGACGTGCGAGGTGCATCCGCCGGTGCCGGTCGTGCCGGGCGTCTCGGTCAGCTGGCGGTTGACCACCGGGCCACCGCCGGCCTCCGTCGCGCCGAGCAGGATCGGGGCGCGCTCGTCGGTGAGGTCGTAGGCGTACACGGCGCCGCCGGGGCAGGGGAACAGCCCGCCGCCGCCGGCCTCGTCGCCGAGGAACAGGAACCGCTTGTCCGGCGTGACGAGGGTGTCGTGCCCGATGCTGCCGCCGGGCGGGACGATCCGCGAGATGACCGACGGCTTCGTCGGATCCTCGGTGTTGACGATGTGGTAGGCCGTGATGCCGGCGAAGTACGCGCGCTTGCCGTCGTCGCTGAACCGGATGTCGTGCGGGCCGTTGCCCGGCACCATGAAGTCGAGCACCTTGGCGGGTGCGAAGGGGCCGCTGCTCGGGTCGTGGGTGTCCCAGCCAGCCAGGTCGTAGACCGGGATGCGGGTGTTCGGCGCGTTCGTCGGCGTGAGGGCCGACGTGGAGATGTAGAGGTAGCGGCCGCCCGGGTGCAGCGTGTTGTTGTGCGACCCCTGCGTCTCCGGCGCACCGCCGATGACCTTCGGGTCGTAGACGTCGCGCAGGTCGACGATGGCCGACCCCTTCTTCACCGTGTCGCCGTTGACGGTGCGGCACGAGCCGCTGGTCTGGTAGGCGATCGTGGCGAGCATCCCGTCCTTGCTCACCTGCGGGTCGCCCTGGCCGACGGTGCAGTCCTGGATCTCCGCGACGATCGCCGGCGTCTCGGGTTCGGTGATGTCGACGATCTTGGCGCCGGAGGTCTGGTTGCCGACCAGCGCGAAGTGCCGCTCGACGGGGGCCGCGGGGGTGATCAGTGCGCCGTCCAGAGACGTCTTGTAGGCGTCGAGGGTCCGCGAGAAGAACTCGATGTCGGTGCCGCCCGGACCGGTGATGCCGGAGGCGACGAGCTCGAGGTTCGGCGTGTGCCGCGCGGGGTCGGCCGAGCCGGTGAGGCCGGCGGCGGGGACGGCCGCGAGCGCGACCAGAGCGGCGCTCGCGATCACGATGGGACGGGACTTCATCGGGCTGGGCCTCCTACGGCAGGGTGATGCGCGACGGGAACTGGACGCCCCCGTAGTGGACGGTGAAGACGGCGTCGCCGGGTTGGCCCGGGCCGCTGGACGAGACGGCGGGTGTGGTGCCGAGCTGCAGCGTCACGGCCGCCGCGCGGCGCGCGTCGACGCCGGGGAACTCCACGGCGACCGGCGTCGGGTCGGAGCCCACCTTCGCGCCGGGCACCTGCACCGAGCCGACGAGCGCGTCGTCGAGGTACAGGTCGACGAACAGCGTGCCGCCCTGCGACAGCGTCGGCGACGAGACCCACACCAGCGCGCTGGCGGTGCCGGCCACGTCGCGCGGCTCGGCGAGCGTCCCGGTGAAGTGCGGGACGAACGGGTTGCGCAGCTGGTCGCGGAAGCCGAGCACGGGGCGGGTGTAGCTGTTCGGCACGCCGCTGCGCGGGCGGTCGGTCACCAGCTGCGAGGACGTGACAGCGGGCGTGCCGCTGTACCCCGACGCCATCGAGACCTGGCCCGGGTCGCCGCCCAGGAACATACGGGTGCGGGCGTCGGCGACCGGGTCCGGTGCGGCGCCCGCCGGCTTGCCCGCGCAGCCCGGCGCGGGGTCGCCCTCGAGGCAGGTCAGCGACGGGCCGCCGGGCGTGACGATCGCGTCGAGGAACAGCTCCTGCAGCGGCACCGCGCCGGCCCAGCTGCGCACGACGACGGTGACGACGTCGCAGTGCCGCAGGCGCAGGCCGCTGATGGACTCGACCGTGGTGCTGTCCTCGACGTTGGCGGCGTCGGAACCGGCGAGCACCGAGCCCTCGGCGTCGAGCACGTACAGGTCGTAGTCGGACGGCCGCTTCCAGAACAGCTCGAGGTCGACCGTCAGGTGCGACGAGGGAGCGGCGTCGGCGAGCAGTGGGAACTTCGCCTCGCGGTAGGTGGTCACCGTGTCGCCGGTGACCCCGCGGGTGGCGCCCAGCTCCGGCGCGGTCACTCCTGGCGCCTCGAACGTCCAGCTGGTGTCCTGCGTCAGCCGCTCACGGCCGTCGTCGGCCGCGCACAGCACGCCCGACTCCGGCTGGGTGGCGGCGCCCGCGGCGAGGGCCGTGCCGGCGAGCAGCACGGCGGCGCAGCAGGACGCGGCGAGGGTGCGCATCAGGAACCTCCGGGTCGGGGGCAGAGGAAGCGGTCGTTCGGCTTGGGCGGCACCGCCGCGCGCGCGGCGGCGACCGCGGCGGCGACGTCGAGGGAGCCGGCGCCCGCCTCGTGCCGCGGGTGTGCCATCGGCGCGGCGGTCTCGGCGAGCAGCCGGCGCACCTCGGCAGTCGGGAGGTAGCACCCGGTGCTGCGGTAGGCCGCCTCCTGCATGAGCACGACGGCCCCGGCCACGTGCGCCGCGGCGACGCTGGTGCCGGACATCGCGACGTGGTGCGGGTCGGTCGACGGCGCGGTGGGCGTGCCTCCGCCGGCCGACGGGCCGGTCGGGGCGGTCGCGACGTTCGCGGTGCCGACCCGGCGCGGGCCGAGGACGCCCTCACCCGGTGCGGACAGCAGCGGCTCGTACACGACCGGCAGGCCCTCCGATGTGCGAGGCGTCTGGTCACCGCGCGAGGAGAACGACGCCAGCCTCGTGCTGTCGCTCGCGCTCGTGGCGGCGACGCCGACCGCGAAGCCGCCGACCGCGTACGGGCTCACGGTGCAGGTCGCGGCCGCTGAGCAGTCGCTGGCCGCCGGCCCTCCGTTGCCGATCGGCAGGACGACCGTGATGCCGAAGTCGTGCAGGTCGCGGATGCCCAGCGAGATCGGGTGGAACGGGTTCTGCAGCCCCTTGCCGGCCCAGCCGCCGAGCACCGACTTGACCGGGTGGTCGGTCTCCAGGCCGGCGAGCAGGGCGTGGTTCAGACCGGCGAGCGCGCCGAACATCGACAGCCGGGTCGAGTCGCGCACGTCGGTGTCGACCGTGACGGCGTCCGACACCCCGACGCCGACGATCCGCGCCTGCGGCGCGACGCCGGTGCCGGCCGCGACGCCGGCCAGGTGGGTGCCGTGACCGCTCGCGACCTCCGAGTCGGTCAGCTCGGCCGTGTACAGGTCCTGGCACGGAGGCGGGTCGCCGGGGCCGAGCACCTCGCGGTGCGAGACGAGCACGCGCACGTTGCTGCGGAGGTCCCCGGCGAGCTCCTGGTGCCGCCCGTCGACGCCGGTGTCGACGACGGCGAGCGACAGCCCGGTCCCGTCGACGCCGAGCTCTGGGAGCGCCGGCGCACCGGTCGCCTCGGCCACCGCGTGCCCGGCCGGCTCCAGCTCCTCCTCGCCCCACACCGACAGCGCTCCGGGCACGCGGGCGAGCAGCTCGACGTCGCCCAAGCCGCCGGCGCAGGCGAAGGCGACGGGCAGGCCGTCGAGCACCGTGGCGTCGACATCCGCCGCCTCGAGGTGCGCGCGCACGGCGTCGGCGTCGGTGACCCGGCGGTCCCAGGTGAGCACGGCCGGGGCCGGCCCGACGGCGGCTGCGTCGAGCAGCGCGGGCGCGACGACCGCGCGGGAGCCGGTCACCGGGCTGGCGGGCGCCGGCGGGGCGGCGGCGACGACGGCAGCGAGCACGCTGCTCGCGGTCACGGCCACGACGGCCCGGCGGGTCATGCGGCGGGAAGTTCGCCGGGCGAGGCAGATCTCCTGCTCTACCCGTCGGTTCGTTCAGGAAACGACGTGAGATCCGGAAACGACGGTCGTAACCCGGCGGACGACGCGGGCGTCACGACCCGTCGGTCGAGAAGTGCATCCAGTCCTTCGAGTGCGTCCAGTCGCCGCCCCACACCCAGCCGGCCGCGCGGAACGCCCGCACCGCCGGCCCGTCGGCGGTGAGCATGCCCGGCCGCACGCGCGCGCGGTCGACGTACGCCCAGCCGTGCTCGGGCACGACGGTGCCGCGCCGCACCATCGGGTTGTGGAAGGGGTTGATGTCGACGGCCGTGCCATAGGCGTGCGCTGACCAGCGGCCCTGCCCGACGCGCGTGCGGCAGTTGTAGGCGGCGGTGTTGTTGCCGTCGCCGGTCGGCTTCGCGTGGTGGTCGGCCGTGGTGACCAGGCGCATCTCCTCGATCGGGAAGTCCGCCTCGAACAGGGCCCGGAAGACCTCCACCACGTGCGTCGCGACGGTGCGGTGCACGACGAGCTCACC
>DATMJH010000103.1:0-2184 GCA_035554015.1 Mycobacteriales bacterium | reverse complement strand
GTAGCCGTGCGCGATGGTCAGCGCCTGCCGCACGTGCAGCGCGGTCGCGTCCCGGTCGAGCTCACCGACCTGCTGCCAGGCGGCGGCCTCCTCGCTGGTGCCCTCCAGGCTCAGCAGCGGGTCGATCAGCGACCCGCGGTCGGCCACGAGCGCGGCGTCGACCTCCTGCGCCAGCGCGACGTGGTCGACGAGGTCGGTCGGCTCCCCGACCACCGCATCCGAACGCATGTTCGAAAGAGTACCACCGATCCATCGGGGTGAACCCCCTTCCGCCCAACTTCTTTCGGCCGGCTGACAGGCTTCCGGGCGCTCCTCGGCGTAGCGTCCGGCGGAGCAGCCCGGGGACGGCGAGGAGGGATCCCGATGGCGCACTACCGGTCCGCCGGCAGCATCCCGCGCAAGCGGCACACCCAGCACCGCCGGCCCGACGGCGGCCTGTACTACGAGGAGCTGATGGGCGAGGAGGGGTTCTCCTCCGACTCGTCCCTGCTGTACCACCTCGGCGTCCCGTCGGCGATCCGTGACGTGCGCCCGTGGGACCTGCCCGCGCAGGTCACGACGCCGAACGAGCCGCTGCTCCCGCGGCACCTGAAGCTGCACGACCTGTTCCCGGGCGAGGACTGGAAGGCGCTCGACGCCGTCAACGGCCGCCGGCTGGTGCTCGGCAACGCCGACGTTCGCATCTCCTACGTCGTGTGCGGCGAGACGTCACCGCTGTACCGCAACGCGACCGGCGACGAGTGCGTCTACGTCGAGGCCGGGTCGGCCACGGTCGAGACGCCGTTCGGGCACCTGCAGGTGGGCGAGGGCGACTACGTCGTCGTGCCCCGCGCGACGACGCACCGGTGGCTTCCGTCAGGGACCGAGCCCCTGCGCCTCTACTGCATCGAGGCCAACAGCCACATCACGCCGCCGAAGCGCTACCTGTCGAAGTACGGCCAGTTCCTCGAGCACGCGCCGTACTGCGAGCGGGACCTGCGCGGCCCGTCCGAGCCCGAGGTGCGCGAGGAGACCGACGTCGAGGTCCACGTCAAGCACCGTGGGCGCGGACCGGGCGGGCTGGCCGGGTCGGTGCACGTCGTGCCGCAGCACCCGTTCGACGTCGTCGGCTGGGACGGCTGCCTCTACCCGTTCGCGTTCAACGTGCGCGACTTCGAGCCGATCACCGGGCGGGTGCACCAGCCGCCGCCGGTGCACCAGGTGTTCGAGGCGCACAACTTCGTGATCTGCAACTTCGTGCCGCGCAAGGTCGACTACCACCCGCTCGCGGTGCCTGTTCCCTACTACCACTCGAACGTCGACAGCGACGAGGTGATGTTCTACGTCGGCGGCGACTACGAGGCGCGCAAGGGCAGCGGCATCGGGCAGGGCTCGATCAGCCTGCACCCGGGCGGGCACTCGCACGGGCCGCAGCCGGGAGCCGTCGAGCGGAGCCTCGGCGCGGAGTTCTTCGACGAGCTCGCCGTCATGGTGGACACCTTCCGCCCGCTCGAGCTGGGCGAGGGCGGCACCGCGGTCGACGACGGCCGGTACGCGTGGAGCTGGTCGGGGGGACGGCGTCGCCGTCGACGACGGGGTCCTCGACCTCACTGCGGCCGCGCCGCGGCTGGTGCCAGACCATGCCGCCCTGTTCGCCGGCGGCACCCTGGACGCCTTCCTCGCCGCCGGCCGGTCGGTGTGGGAGCAGGTGCGGAGCGCGCTGCTGCAGCACGCCGCGGAGGAGGACCTCCTGCCGCTCGCCGACGTCGTGCTGCACCTGCCGTTCACCGTGGCGGACTACGTCGACTTCTACGCCAGCGAGGCGCACGCGACGAACGTGGGGCGGATGTTCCGCCCCGACAGCGACCCGTTGCCTGCGGCGTGGAAGCACCTCCCGATCGGCTACCACGGGCGCGCCGGCACGGTCGTCGTGTCCGGCACCGCCGTGCGACGGCCGCAGGGCCTGCGCCGCACGGCCGAGGGCGTCGCCTTCGGCCGGTCGCTGCGCCTGGACCTCGAGGCGGAGGTGGGGTTCGTCGTCGGCTCGCCGTCGGAGCTCGGCACGTCCGTGCCGGTCGGAGCCTTCGCCGACCAGTCGTTCACCAGGCAGACGCCGAAGACGTGGTCGGCGAAGGCTTCGACCGGCACGGACGTGCCGAGCTCCGACGGCGAGCCGACGACGAACCCCACCTCCGCCTCGAGGTC
>DATMJH010000102.1:0-14685 GCA_035554015.1 Mycobacteriales bacterium | reverse complement strand
GTCAGCCACCCGTCGCGTCGACACCTCGACGACGATCAGCCCGTCGAAGCCGGCGACCGCCAGGTGCTCGAGCATGTCGGCGCACGGCTGCTCACCGCGACCCGGCACGAGGTGCTCGTCCCGGGCGCTACCACGGCCGTCGGCGATGTGGATGTGCGCGAGCCGGTCACCCATCCGCTCGGCCAGCTCGAAGGCGTCGGTCTGCGACACGGACGTGTGCGACAGGTCGAGCGTGAAGTGCCGGAACTCCTCCGCCGTCGGGTCCCAGTCCGGCGCGTACGGCACGATCTCGCGGCCGCGGGCCCGCAGCGGGAACATGTTCTCGACGGCGAACCGCACGTCCGTCTCGCTCGCCATGTGGTTGATGCCGCCGACGAACTGCCGGGCGTAGTCGCGCTGCCAGCGGAACGGCGGGTGCACGACCACGGTCTCGGCGCCGACCTCCTCCGCGGCGTCCCGGGCGCGCACGAGCTTGACCCACGGGTCGGTGCCCCACACCCGCTGCGTGATGACCAGGCAGGGCGCGTGCAGCGCGAGGATCGGCATCTCGTGGTAGTCCGACAGCCGGCGCAGCGCCGAGACGTCCTGCGACACGGGGTCGCCCCAGACCATCACCTCGACGCCGTCGTAGCCGAGGCGTGACGCGATCTCGAAGGCGGTCGCCGTCGACTCGGGGTAGACCGACGCCGTCGACAGCGCCACCCGCGCTCCCGGCACCCGCACCGAGGCCGCGGCGGCGACGTCGGCGGCGGCCCGCTCCTGTGCCGACGGCCGGTCCTGCAGCGGCGGCGCCTCGGCGACCTGCCTCCCGTCGCCCCACGCCCCGCGCTCGATCCGGCGCTCGGCCTCGCGGGCCGCGCGGTCGGCACGGGCGGCGTCCTCTCGCGCGGCGTCGGCGCGCGCGGCGTCGTCCTCGCGTGGAGCGGACGAGCGCGGCGGCGTCATGATCCGACGAGCGTACGGCTCACCCGCCCCCCTCCAGCCAGTCCAGGCGGCGCAGGATGACGCCCTCCCGCAACGCCCACGGGCAGATGGAGAGCTCGTCGACGCCGAAGGCGGCCATCGCCTCGTGCGCGACCACCGCGCCGGCCAGCAGCTGGTGAGCGCGCTCGGCCGACACACCGGGCAGGCCGGCGCGGTCGCCGGCGCTCATCGGCTGCAGCTGCTCGACGACGCGCTCGAGGCCGTCCCGGCTGAGCCGGCGCGGCACGAACGGGCCCTTCGCGTACGGCGCCGCACCGTCCAGCCGGGCGAGCGACCGGAACGTCTTGGAGGTGCCGACGGCCCGGTCCGGGTCGCCGGTGCCGAGCACCGCCGGCGCGGCGTCCCGCAGCACCTCGCGGACGTGCTCGCGCAGCCCCGCGACCTCCTTGCGCCGGGGCGGGTCGCCCGCGAGCCGCTCGCGGGTGAGCCGCCCGGCGCCGAGCGGCAGCGACAGCGCGACGTCGGCCTCCTCGTCCCGCCCGGCGGCCAGCTCGAGCGACCCGCCGCCGATGTCGAGGCACAGCAGCCGGCCGGCGCTCCACCCGAACCACCGGCGCACGGCGAGGAAGGTCAGCCGGGCCTCGTCCGCACCGGGCAGCACGGCGAGGTCGACACCGGTGCGCTCGCGGACCTGCTCCAGCACGTCCGCGGAGTCGGTGGCGTCACGGACCGCCGAGGTGGCGAAGGCGAGCAGGTCCTCGACGCCCTCGTCGTCGGCGACGGCGCGCGCCGCGGCCACCGCATCGCACAGGGCGCCGGTGCCGTCCCGACCGAGCGACCCGTCGGCCTGCAGCAGCTCGGCGAGGTGCAGGGCCCGCTTGTGCGACCGCACGGGGTCGGGGTGACCGCCGCGGTGCGCGTCGACGACGAGCAGGTGGACGGTGTTCGACCCCACGTCGAGCACGCCGAGCCGCATGGACGCGGACCGTACCCTCGCCGGGCGGGGCGCCGGACGCAGCCGGGCCGGTAACCTCGACGGGGTGGACGATGGCCCTCTGGGCGCGGACCTGAGCCGCCGCGCCGTCGACAGCCTGCGCACGAAGGAAGCGGTCGACGCGGCGGTCGCGACCGGCCGGCCCGTGCTGCGGTCCGAGCGGCTCCCCCGCGTGCTGCACGAGGCCCCGGCGGCGTGCCTGCTCGTCGACCTCACCAGCGGCTGCGTCGTGCAGGCGAACGCCGTCGGCCGGGAGCTCGCGCCCGGCGTCGGCCTGCCGGCCGCCCCGCACGCCTGGCTGCTCGCCGCCGGCCTGCGCCGTCCCGGCGGCGAGCAGTTCGCCCCCGGCAGCTCGCCGGTGGAGCGAGCCGCCGACGGGCAGCAGGTCCTCGGCGAGCCGGTGCTCGCCGGCGACCGGACGCTGTGGGTGACGGCGTTCGCCGTGCCGACCTCCGACGACGGCGCCCAGCAGGTGCTCGTCGTCTTCTTCGAGGTCGACACCGAGGACGGCGCGCGGATGCGCGACCGCGCCGTCGTCGCGGCCGGCCTGTCGTTCACCATCACCGACCCGCACCAGGACGACGACCCGCTGGTGTTCGTCAACCCCGCCTTCGAGCGCACCACCGGCTACTCCTACGACGAGGCGGTCGGCCGCAACTGCCGGTTCCTGCAGGGCCCGGACACCGACCCGGTCGCGGTCGGCCAGGTGCGCGAGCTGCTCGCCCGCGAGCAGAGCGGCACGGTGACGCTGCTCAACTACCGCAAGGACGGCACGGCGTTCTGGAACGAGCTGTCGCTGTCGCCGGTGTACGACGGCGGCGGCCGGCTCACGCACTTCGTGGGCATCCAGGCCGACGTGACCTCTCGGGTGCTCGCGGAGCAGGAGCGCGAGCGGCACCTGCTCGCCGAGCAGCAGGCGCGCACCGAGGCCGAGCAGGCGCAGCGCCGGCTCGCCCTGCTGGCCGAGGCGACGTCGATGCTGGCCGCCACGCTCGACGTCGACGAGTCGCTCGACCGGCTCACCCAGCTGGTCGTGCCGCTGCTCGCCGACTTCTGCACGGTGCACCTGCTGTCCCCCGACGGCGGGGTACAGCGGGTCGCCGCCACCCACGCCGACCCGGCCAAGCAGGAGCTGCTGCGCCGGCTGGAGGAGCTTCAGCCCGCCGGTCTGTCCGACCAGTCCGAGACCGCCGTCGTGCTGCGCGGCGGCCCCCCGCAGCTGCTCACGCACATCTCCCGCGAGGACATCGTGCGGGCGGTCGCCGACCCGGAGCTGGTGCGGGTGTACGAGGAGATCGGCGTCGGCTCGGCCGTCATCGTGCCGCTGCGGGCCCGCCGGCAGGTGCTCGGCGCGCTCGGGCTGTTCAGCAGCGCGCCCGAGGCCTTCGACCAGGAGGACCTGGCCACCGCGGCCGACCTCGCCCGCCGTGCCGCGCTCACCGTCGACAACGCCCGGCTCTACCAGCGCGAGCACGAGGTCGCCGAGGCGCTGCAGCGCAGCCTGCTGCCCGACCTGCCCGACGTGCCCGGCCTCGACGTCGCGGCCCGCTACCTGCCGGGGTCCTCGTCGGCCCAGGTCGGCGGCGACTGGTACGACCTGTTCCGGCTGCCCGACGGCGCGGTGGGCATCGCCGTCGGCGACGTCATGGGCCACGACCTCGCCGCGGCGGCGTCGATGGGCCAGCTGCGCTCGGTGCTGCAGAGCTACGCCTGGCAGGGCAGCTCGCCGGCGGTCGTGCTAGACCGGCTCGACCAGCTGGTGCAGGGCCTCGACATGGCCCAGCTCGCCACCTGCATCTACGGGCGGCTCGAGCTGCCGGGGCCGGGCCAGGACGGCGTGCTGCGGCTGGCGAACGCCGGGCACCTGCCGCCGGCGCTGCGCCGCGGCGACGGGCACGTCCGGCTGCTGCGCTCCGACGTCTCCCTGCTGGTCGGCGCCGCCCTGGGCATCGCGCGCGACGAGACCGAGGAGGCGATGGGGCCGGGCTCGGTGCTCGTGCTCTACACCGACGGCCTGGTCGAGCACCGCGGCCGCGACCTCGACGTCGGCCTGGCGATGCTGGAGGAGGCCCTGTCCTCGGCGCCGCGCGGGTCGGCCCGGTCGGTGCTCGACGCGCTGCTGTCCCGGATGGTCGACGGCCCGCTCGAGGACGACGTCGCCGTCCTCGTCGTGCGCGTGCTGCCGGACGCCGGGTGAGCGCCGTCCCGCTCGGCATGCCGGGCCTGCGCCGGGAGGTCGAGCCCGACTTCCCGCGGGACTGGGTCGAGTTCGTCGACCCGGCCGACGACGAGCACGTCGTCCGCGCCGACCTGACCTGGCTGCTGTCGCGGTGGACGTGCATCTACGGCGCCGGCTGCCACGGCATCATCGAGGGCCGCGCCGACGACGGCTGCTGCAGCCACGGGGCCTTCTGGTCCGACCGCGACGACGAGAAGCGCGTCGCGAAGTACGCGCGGATGCTGAAGAAGAAGACCTGGCAGTTCGCCGAGATCGGCCGGCGCGAGGGCATCAGCGAGGACGACGAGCTCGACGGCGAGCCGGCCCGCCGCACCCGCACCGTCGACGGCGCCTGCGTGTTCCTCAACCGGCCCGGGTTCGCCGGCGGTGAGGGGTGCGCGCTGCACGCGCTGGCGCTGCGGATCGGCAGGCACCCGCTGGAGACCAAGCCGGACGTCTGCTGGCAGCTGCCGGTGCGGCGCACGCAGGAGTGGGTGGACCGGCCGGACGAGACCAGGGTGCTCGTCACCTCGCTCGGCGAGTTCGACCGCCGCGGCTGGGGCTCGGGCGGCGAGGACCTGCACTGGTGGTGCACGTCGTCGCCGGACGCGCACGTCGGCGCCGAGCCGCTCTACCTGTCCTACGGGCCGGAGCTCACCGAGCTGATCGGCGCCGACGCGTACGCGGAGCTGGTCCGGCTGTGCGCGCTGCGGGCCGCCGGCACCCCCCCGGCCCACCCCGCCGGCACGCCTGACGCGCACGCCTGACGCCTGACGCCTGACGCGCTCGTCGCCTGCCACCCGACACCCGGCGCAGTCCCCTTGCGTCCGCGTCCTGGCACACCGCGCCGGCGGGGAGAAGCGGACGTCCCGCGCATCGACGTCGTCGGGGCGTCCGACCGCGTGCGCGTCGTCCGTGTGTCAGGACGCGGACGCAGGAGCAGGGGTCAGGCGGCGGGCTCGTCCGCAGCGGACCCGTCGGTGGTGGCGAGCACGGGCGCGCGGAAGGTCTTGCGGTAGGCCTGCGGCGACGTGCCGAAGCGGCTGGCGAAGTGCCCGCGCAGCGTCGTCGCCGCCCCGAACCCGCACCGCTGCGCGACCTCGTCCACCGACAGGTCCGAGCTCTCGAGCAGGTGCTGCGCGCGCTGCAGCCGCTGCGCGAGCAGCCACGCGTGCGGCGTGGTCCCGGTGGCGGCGCGGAAGTGCCGCGCGAAGCTGCGCGGCGACATCAGCGACCGGCGGGCGAGCGCCTCGACGCTGAGCGGCTCGGCGAGGTTCTCCTGCGCCCACGCCAGCGCCTCGCGCAGCCGCGAGCTGTCGCCGGCGGCCTCGCCGGGGAGGGACACCGGCACCTGGACGTACTGCGCCTGGCCGCCCTCGCGGTACGGCGGGACGACCATGCGTCGGGCGATCTCGTTGGCGACGGCGGCGCCGAACTCCTGGCGGATCAGGTGCAGGCACGTGTCGATGCCGGCCGCGGTGCCGGCGCTGCTGATGACCGGGCCGTCCTCCACGTAGAGCACCCCCGGGTCGACCTGCACGAGCGGGAACCGGCGGGCCAGCTCGTCCGACCACATCCAGTGCGTGGTGCACCGGCGGCCGTCGAGCAGCCCGGCGGCCGCGACGACGAACGCCCCGCTGCAGTGGCTCATCACCCGCGCGCCCCGGCCGACGGCGTCGCGCAGCGCCTGCAGCAGAGCCTCGGGCGGGGCGACGTGCGGGTCCTCCCATCCGAGGACGAGCACGAGGTCGGCGGTGTGGAGCCGTGAGAGGTCGTGCTCGACGACGATCCGCAGCCCGGTGTCGGTGCGGACGACGCCCGGCACCTCCGCCGCCACGGCGAACTCGAAGCCCGGCAGGCCGCTCGCGGTGCGGTCGTAGCCGAACACCTCGCAGGCGACGCCGAGCCCGAAGGCCCCGACGCCGTCCCACACCACCGCCACCACGTCCCGAAGAGCCATGGCGCGGAGTATGGCAGGAAGTCGTCGGGTGCTGTCAATCCTGCCACTCGTGCGGGCGACCGGGCAGGAGCACCGTCGACCTCGACGCCGGGACGGCTCCCGGCGGCGAGAGGGGGAGACATGATCGCTGTCCACTGCCCGGACGTGCCGACCCGCACCGGGCTGACGCTGGTGCCCGAGAGCCGCGTCGTCCGCATGACCGACGACGGTGCCGGCACCATCACGATGGTGGTGGCCTGCTACAGCGGGCACCTGCACGCGATCGTCACCGGGCGCGCCGTCACCGACGCCGACGCCGACGCCGCAGGGCAGCGCCCCGCGCCCCGCACCCCGGCCGACGCCGCCGGCCCCCGGGCCGACGCCGTCCTGGCGGTCGCGTCATGAGACGCCGTCGGCCCGGCCGGGCACTCGTCGGGACGCGCCGGATACCGACCCGCCTGCCGGACGCCGCCGTCGTCGACCGGCTGGTCTGGCGCCTCCCGCGCTGACCGCCTGGAGGGCTCCCGTCGGCGGCCACACCGGTAGGAGCCATCGGGAGGGCTCCCGTCGGTGGCCACACCGGTAGGAGCCGTCGGGAGGGCTCCCGTCGGAGCTCCGCTGGAGTGGCTGATGCGGCGGCCGACGTGGTCGGAACCGTCGGGAGGGCTCCCGTCGGCGGCCGCACCGGTGGGAACCGTCGGGAGGGCTCCCGTCGGTGGAGCGGGGGCTACGGCTCGAACTTGTAGCCCAGGCCGCGCACCGTGACCAGGTGCCGCGGCGCGCTCGGGTCCGGCTCGACCTTGGCGCGCAGCCGCTTGACGTGCACGTCGAGCGTCTTGGTGTCACCGACGTAGTCGGCGCCCCACACCCGGTCGATGAGCTGGCCGCGGGTGAGCACCCGGCCGGCGTTGCGCAGCAGCAGCTCCAGCAGCTCGAACTCCTTGAGCGGCAGCTGCACCGGGTCGCCGGCGACGGTGACGACGTGCCGGTCGACGTCCATCCGCACCGGCCCGGCCTCGAGCGCCGCAATGGCCTGCTCCTCCGGCTCGCCCCGGCGGCGCAGCACGGCGCGCACGCGGGCCAGCAGCTCGCGCGAGCTGAACGGCTTGGTCACGTAGTCGTCGGCGCCGAGCTCGAGGCCGACCACCTTGTCGACCTCGCTGTCCCGCGCCGTCAGCATGATCACCGGCACCGAGCTCTTCGACCGCAGCTGCCGGCAGACCTCCGTGCCCGGCAGGCCGGGCAGCATGAGGTCGAGCAGCACGATGTCGGCGCCGCCCCGGTCGAACTCGGCCAGCCCGGCGTGCCCGTCGGCGGCCACGGCCACCTCGAACCCCTCCTGCCGCAGCAGGTACGCCAGCGGATCCGAGATCGACTCCTCGTCCTCGACGACCAGCACGCGCGTCACGCGCTCTCCCTCTCGTGGACGGCGGGTCCGGCGGCGCCCGCGGGCAGCCGGAGGGTGAACGTGGAGCCGGACCCCTCGACGCTCCACACCTGCACCTCGCCGCCGTGGTTGGTGGCGACGTGCTTGACGATGGCCAGTCCGAGCCCGGTGCCGCCGGTGGCGCGCGACCGCGCCGGGTCGGCCCGGTAGAAGCGCTCGAAGACCCGTTCGAGGTCCTTCTCGGCGATCCCGATGCCCTGGTCGGTGACACTGATCTCGACGACGTCGTCCTGCTGCCGCGCGGCCACCGCGACCCGGGTTCCGTCGGGGCTGTAGTGGACGGCGTTCTCGATGAGGTTGCCGAGCGCGGTCACCAGCTGCTGCTCGCTCCCGAGCACCATGAGCCCGGTGGCGCCGCCGCGGACGATCGCGATGCCGGCGGCCGCAGCGGCCGTGCGCGCCCGGTCGACGGCCTCGGCGACGACGCGGTCCACCGACACCGGCTCCGGGTGGGGCAGCGGGTCGGCGCCCTGCAGCCGCGACAGGTCGATGAGCTCCTGCACGAGCCGGCCGAGCCGGTCGGACTCGCGCTGCAGCCGGCCGGCGAAGCGGCGGACCGCCACCGCGTCGCCGGCGGCGTCGCCCAGCGCCTCGGCGAGCAGCGCCATGGCGCCCACCGGCGTCTTGAGCTCGTGGCTGACGTTGGCGACGAAGTCGCGCCGCACCGCCTCGACCCGGCGGGCCTCGGTCACGTCCTCGATGAGCAGGGCGACGTGGCCGGCCCGGCCGACCGGCGCGAGGCGCACCCGCACCGCCTCCGGCAGCCGGGCGAGCCGGGTGCCGGTCACCTCGACCTCGGCCTCGCGCTCCGCGGCGTCGAGCCGGGTCTGCCGGGCCAGGCTGCGCAGCTCGGCGACGAGCAGCCGGCGGCCGCGGACGACGCCGAGGTCGACGGCCGAGCGGTTGGCCAGCACGACGTCGTCGTCGGCGTCGAGGACGGCGACGGCCACCGGCAACGCCTCGATGACGTCGACGGAGGACGGCGGCTCGTCGTGGTCGGCCTCGAGGGGCAGCGGGGAGGAGTCGCTCAGCCCGGCACGGCTCGGCCGTCGGAGCAGCGCCACGAGCGCGGCACCGAGCACCGCGCCCACGACGAGCCCGAGGAGCACGCCCAGCGGGTCCACGCCGTCGATGCTAGGTCCGATCATGGCGACCGACCCCCGAGCGCGCCTGTCACGGCGACTGTTCACCTGGCGTTCCCCGCGCGTTCGCGTGCAGCGACGGTGGTCCGGCGGCCGGCGGATAGCCTGTGCCGCATGCGCGACGCCTACCACGAAGAGCTCGACGGCATCTCCTCGTCGCTCGTCGAGATGGCGAACATGGTCGGGTCCGCGATGAGTCGCGCCACGAGCGCGCTGCTCGACGCCGATCTCACCCTCGCCGAGATGGTCATCTCGGCCGACGAGCAGGTCGACGGGGTGTACCGCGACATCGAGGAGCGCGCCTTCGACCTCATGGCGCGCCAGCAGCCGGTCGCCAGCGACCTGCGCGTGCTGGTCACCAGCCTGCGCATGGTGGCCGACCTCGAGCGGATGGGCGACAACGCCGTCCACATCGCCAAGATCGCGCGCCGGCGCTACCCGAGCTCGGCGGTACCGCCCCAGCTGCGCGCGACGGTGCTGAAGATGGGCCACGTCGCCGAGGAGATCGTCGCCAAGGCCGGCGAGGTCGTCGCCCGCCGCGACGTGCAGATGGCGGCCGAGCTCGAGCGGGACGACGACGTCATGGACGAGCTGCACAAGCGGCTGTTCACCCTCATCCTCGACGAGCGGTGGGAGGACGGCATCGAGCCGGCCATCGACGTCACCCTCGCCGGTCGCTACTACGAGCGCTTCGCCGACCACGCGGTCTCGGTGGCGCGCCGCGTCGTCTACCTGGTCACCGGCGAGCTGCCGGTGCCGACCGCCTGAGCCGGCGGCTCGGTCAGCGCACGAAGTAGCCGGCGAGGTCGGCCAGCACGTGCGCCGTGCCCACCTCGTTGCGGATGCGCACCACGCCGGAGGTGCCGGCTGACACGGCGGCGGCGTTGGCGCGGACATCGCCGGCCGGCAGGTTGAGGTTGCTGACGCGCGGCATCGTCACCGACGTCGGCCACGACCGGAGGAAGGTGCCCGTGGTCGGGGCCACGGCCGTCAGGTTGACGGCGACCCCCGCCGTCCCGCTCGGCAACCCGGCGTGGCGGAGGTCGAGATCGGCCCTGCCGCCGGGGCCGAGGGCGCCCTGCACGGCACCCAGCCCGGTGCGCGTGTCGAGCAGCCGCAACGGGTCGACGGCGACGAACCGCCCGCTCGAGGCGCTGTCGTAGTAGCCGGCGACGTCGGCGAGCAGGTGCACCGTCCCGACGCTGTTGCGGAGCCGGACCTTGCCGCCCTCCCCGACGCGGACCGTGACCAGGTTGGCCACGGTCTGCCCCCTGCCGACGTTGAGGTGGCTGATGCCCGGCACGACCGCGGTGCTCGACGTCGGGTACGCCCGGACGACCGTCGTGTCGGTGGCCGACACGGCGGTGAGGTTGAGCACGACCGCCGTCGCGCCGGCCGGCACCCCGGCGACGCCGGCGACGGGCAGGTCGTGGAAGCCGCCCGACCCGACCGCGCCCTGCAGTGGCACGACACCGGAGCCGTTCCGGGTGTCGAGCAGGCGCACCGGCTCGAGCGGCGTGAAGCCGTCGCCGACCGACGGGGAGTAGAAGCCGGCGAGGTCGACGAGCAGGTCGGTGGTGCCGGCGGCGTTGCGGAACACGACCGCTCCGCCGGTGCCGGTCTTGACCGTGACGTGGTTGGGCCGGACGTCACCGGCCGGCAGGTTCACCGAGCTCACCGGCGTCGCGACGGCCCCGGCGGGGAAGGCGCGCACGTAGGTGCCGGTGTCCGGCCGCACCGCCGTGACGTTGAGCACCACGGCCGTCACGTCGTCCGGCACCGGCCCGGCCGAGGTCGAGCGTCCGGCGAAGTCGACCGTCACCGAGCCGCCGGCCCCGAGCCGCCCCTTCGGCCCGAGGCCCGACGGGCTGCCGGGCCGGGTGTCGAGCACCCGCACCGGGTCGACGGGCACGAAGGTCGCGGGGGCGGTCGTCCCGGTGGGGCCGGTCACCGGGACGGCGCTGGCCGCGCCCAGCACGTCCAGCAGCCCGGCGCCGTAGGCGATGTCGTGACCGGCCGGTCCGAGGTCGTGCGCCGTGCCCATCAGCACGTCCCGCACCTGCGCCGCCGAGAGCCGGCCGTCCCGGGCCAGCAGCAGCGCCGCAGCCGCCGAGACGAACGGCGTCGACATGGAGGTGCCGTCGAAGTAGGCGTAGCCGCCCGGAACGGTCGAGAGCACGTCGACGCCCGGCGCGACCAGCGCGATGTGGCTGCCCCGGTTCGAGAACGGCGCGACGACGTGCGCCGAGTCGACCGCGCCGACGGCGACGACCCCGGGGTACGCGGCGGGGTAGCTGGTCGGGCTGCCCTGACCGCCCTCGTTGCCCATGGCGGCCACCACCGGGACGCCGGCGGCGAGCGCGGAGTCGACCGCGGCCTTGAGGACGGCGCTGCTTCGCATGGTCGCCAGCGACAGGTTGACGACCTCGGCACCGTGCTCGACCGCCCACAGCACGCCCTCGGCGACGTCGCTGGTGTAGCCGATGCCCTGGTGGTCCAGCACACGCACGGGCATCACCCGCGCGCCGCGCGCGACGCCGGCGCCGCCGATCCCGTTGTTGAGCACGCCCGCGGCGATGCCCGCCACGTGCGTGCCGTGGCCGTTCGCGTCGTCGGCCGCGGCGTCGCCGTCCACGAAGTCCCAGCCCGGCACGAGGACCGGCTGCAGGTCCGGGTGGTCGAGGTCGACGCCGGTGTCGAGCACCGCGATGACGTTGCCCTCGGCGTCCACCTCCTCCCACGCGTGGGCGGCCCGGACGGCCGCCAGGCCCCACTGCTCGCCGAGCAGCGGGTCGGCAGCGGTCGCGCGCACCTCGACGTCGACGTCGGCGGCCAGGACGTCGGGCCGGGACCGCCAGCGAGCGACGGTGCCAGCGGCCTCCCGCGCGTCAGCCGCGCGCGAGCGGCGGACGCTCAGCCGGCCGTCCGGGCCCTCCACGAGGGCAGCGACCGAGACCGGCCCGGGGGCGGCCGGCGGCTCCGCGGCCGCGGGCACGACGCTGCCCGCCCACGCCAGCACGGCGACGAGGGTCGCGACGAGAACGCGCAGCATGTGCACGTCATCGGCAACACCTGCCTGTCGCCTTGAGTGTTCCGGAACGTCCCTTTTCTGCGCCGGAGGTCACACGCCAGGGGTACGGCGTCGGCTCAGCGTCCCTGGGCCGCGACCGCCGCCGCGGCGGCCTGCGCCGCCGCGGGGTCCAGGTACTCCCCGCCGCGCACCGTCGGCTGCAGGTCGTCGTCCAGCTCGTAGGTCAGCGGCTGGCCGGTCGGGATGTTCAGCCCGACGACCTCGTCCTTGCTCAACCCGTCGAGGTGCATCACCAGCGCCCGCAGCGAGTTGCCGTGCGCGGCGACGAGCACGACGTCGCCCGAGCGCAGGTCCGGCACGATCGCGTCGTACCAGTACGGCAGCATCCGGTGGACGACGTCGGCCAGGCACTCGGTGCGCGGCACCAGGTCCTGCGCGAGCAGGCGGTAGCGCTCGTCCTGCGCGACGTCCCACTCCGAGCCCGGCTCGATCGGCGGCGGCGGCACGTCGTACGAGCGGCGCCAGAGCATGAACTGCTCCTCGCCGTACTTCTCGCGCGTCGCGGTCTTGTCGAGCCCCTGCAGCGCGCCGTAGTGCCGCTCGTTGAGCCGCCAGTGCCGCCGCACCTGCAGCCAGTTGCGGTCGCACGCCTCGAGCGCGAGGTTGGCCGTGCGGATCGCGCGGGTGAGCAGCGAGGTGTGCACCACCGTCGGCAGCAGGCCGGCGTCCTTCAGCATCCGCCCGCCCGCGCGAGCTTGCTCCTCACCGGTCGCGGTGAGGTCGACGTCCACCCACCCGGTGAACAGGTTCTTGTTGT
Organism: Mycobacteriales bacterium; assembly: GCA_035554015.1. Lineage (GTDB taxonomy): Bacteria > Actinomycetota > Actinomycetes > Mycobacteriales > SCTD01 > DATLGD01. The sequence goes on along the minus strand of DATMJH010000102.1, from coordinate 2,173 downwards.
TCCAGTGGCTCTCACCGTGGCGGAGCAGCACGAGCGTCGGCATGGGCCGATCCTGTCGCACCCGCCGACCGCCCCTCCCCGCCCCCCGTTGCGTCCGCGTCCTGACACACCGCTCCCGCGGGCGTCCTCGGACGTCCCGCGGGGGCTACTGGCGGTCCGGGTCGGCGAAGCGCGCGAAGGCCTGCAGGTTCGCCATGCTCTCGCCGCGGTCCTTGCGCCAGGCCCACTCGCGTCGGATGGACGAGGCGAACCCGATCTCGAGCAGCGTGTCGAAGCTGCCGTCGGCGTACTCCAGCACCGAGCCGAGGATGCGGTCGACCTCCTCGGCGGTGACCGACTGCAACGGCAGCCGTCCCACCAGGTAGACGTCCCCGTTCTCGTCGATCGAGAAGGCGACGGCGTACAGCCGGGCGTTGCGGCGCAGCAGGAACCGGTACAGCTCCTCGGCGTTCTCGTCGGGCCGGCGGCAGACGAACGCCTCGACGAGCAGGGCGTGCGGGCCGACGACGAGCCAGCAGTGAGTGGCGAGCTTGTGCGTGCCGGGCAGCGTGACGAAGAACTGGCCCTCGTCGGGCGACTCGTACGCGATCTCGCCCTCCTCCAGCGCAGCGGCGATGGTGGCGTGCAGGTCGGCGCGGGAGGGTGCGGTCACGCGCCCGACGCTACGGGGCGGGCGCCGGGCCGCGCGAGGCCGTTGCGTCAGGTCTTCGGAGCACCTGCAGGCTCGCGGTTCCTGACGCAACGGACGGGCAGAGCCCGGGGAGATCAGGCGCCGGACGCCAGCCGCAGCGGCTGCTCGGCCCGCCGGTCGGCCAGCGCCGAGCGGTAGGTGGCCAGCAGCCCGTCGCCGGTGCGCTGCCAGGAGAACCGGCGGGCGTGCGCGACGGCGCCGGGCACGAGCTCGGCTCGCCGGTCGACGACGTCGGCCAGCGCAGCCGCCCAGGCATCGGTGCGGTGCCCCGGCACCAGCAGACCGGACACGCCGTCGCGCACGGTGGTGCGCAGCCCGCCGACGTCGGCGGCGACCACGGGCGTGCCGCAGGCCTGCGCCTCGAGGGCCACCAGGCCGAAGCTCTCGTTGTGGCTGGGGACCGCCACGGCGTCCGCGGCGCGGTACCAGGCGCGCAGCCGGTCGCCGGTGGACGGCGCCTCGAACCGGACGCGGTCGGCGATGCCCAGGTCGTCGGCGAGGCGCGGCAGCCAGTCGGGCTCGGAGCCGCTCGGGCCGCCCAGGACGGCCACGTGCAGCGGCAGGTCGGGGCGGGTCTCCCGCAGCCGTGCGGCTGCGCGGAGCAGGACGTCGGGCGCCTTGAGCGGCTGGAGGCGCCCGACGAACAGCAGCAGGACGGCGTCGGGCGGCACCCCGACCAGCGCCCTCGACGAGCCTGCCTCACCGGGACGGAAGTGCTCGAGGTCGACGCCGGGCGCGACCGTGACCACGCGGTCGGCGTCGGCGTCGTAGAGCTCGACCAGCTGCCGGGCCTCGGCGGAGGTGTTGGCCACCAACCGGTCGGCGGCCGCGACCACCTGCTCCTCGCCGACGACGCGGCCGAGCGGCTCGGGCACGTCGCCGTCGGCCAGGGCCAGGTTCTTCACCTTGGCGAGGGTGTGCGCGGTGTGCACCAGCGGCACGCCCCACCGCTCGGCGGCGAGCCAGCCGACCTGCCCGGACAGCCAGTAGTGCGAGTGCACGACGTCGTAGTGGCCCGGGTCGTGCGCCGCCTCGGCGCGCAGCACGCCCGAGGCCAGGGCGCACAGCTGCGCCGGCAGGTCGTTCTTGCCGAGCCCCTCGAACGGGCCGGCGGTGACGTGGCGGACCGTGACGCCTGGCGCCAGCTCGACCGACGGCGGCAGCTCGCTGCTGGTGGCGCGGGTGAAGACCTCGACCTCGACCCCGCGCGCCGCCAGCTGCTTGCTGGTCTCGACGACGTAGACGTTGAGCCCGCCGGCGTCGCCCGTGCCCGGGGTGTCGAGCGGTGACGTGTGGACGCTCAGCACCGCCACGCGGCGGGGGTGGACGGCGCGCAGCGTCGAGCGAGCACCCGGTGGGGTCATGGCCGGCGCTCCTCCCGATCTCGGAGCCAGTCTGCCCGAGGTGCGCAACCCGAGCCGACGACGTCTGCTTCCCCGCGGTGGCCCGGATCACCCGCCGGACAGCTGCACCCGGCGGCCC
>DATMJH010000101.1:0-7187 GCA_035554015.1 Mycobacteriales bacterium | reverse complement strand
GGTAGAAGATCTCCGGGTCGCCGCCGGCCCGCTGGAACATCTGCTGGCCCCAGTCGGGCAGCTCGTTCGGCCGGGTCATGAACAGCTCGGTCCACTGCGCGAAGGTCGCGGCGGTTCCGACGACGGACAGCGCGGTGCGCTGCAGCGACCTGACCAGGTGCGTGCTGGTCAGCGGCTCCGGCGGCGGGTTGCCGCCGATCTTCTCGATGCGGTACTCGCCCGGCACCTCGGTGCTGCGGTCCAGGTACGACTGGCGCACCACGACCATCGTCGAGTCCTCGGCGAGCGGCAGCCAGTTCTTCTCGCGCGGCGTCGCGCTGACGACGATCTCGACGGTCCCGTCGTCCTCGAGAACGAGGTCGACGCCGCGCAGCTCGCCGGTCGAGACCATGGTCCCGTCCTTGGCGTACCGGTTGGCCTTGCTGCCGAAGCTGAGGTAGGCGATGGAGCCGCGGGTGCCGGTGATGCGGTAGTCGTTCGTGCCCCGTACCGGCGCCGAGTGATAGACGTTGTCCGGGTTGTCGGCGCCGATCTTGACGAGGTCGAGACCCTGCATCCGCGGCCGGTCCGGGTCGCTGTTCTCGAGGGTCGCGTACAGCGCGTTGCGGGTGAGGCGGGCGAGGTAGCGGAAGCCCTCGGCGCGGTCGAGCACGGTGTCGGGCGCGCTGTCGCGCAGCACGACGTCGCCGGCGTCGGCGAGCGCCGAGCAGAACTCGCGCCACGCCGTGCCGGTGAGGACGGCGTCGTCCGCCGAGCTGGTCACGCGCACCCCCGATCGGTAGAACACGTTCTACCACCGGGCGTGGCGGCCCGCCATGCACGTCAGCCGGCCCGAGCTCCTCGGTGGGCGCCTCGCAGGTGATCAACAAGAGCTCGCCGTCGACTCGCCGTCGGTGTGTCGACGGGAACCTCCTGTTGATCACCGAAGCGCGGGAGGGAAGACGTCGCGGGCAGCACGGGCGGAGGCGGCCGAATCAGACGAGCGGCTGCTGGCCCCAGGCGACGAAGGCGCCGTTGCGGAGCCCAGGCTTGCCGTAGCCGAACGGCGTGCCCTCCGGCGTCACGACGGTGCCTCCGGACGCCCGCAGCACCGCGTGGCCCGCGGCGGTGTCCCACTCCATCGTGGGGCCGAACCGCGGATACACGTCGGCCTCGGCCGCCGCGACGAGGCAGAACTTCAGCGACGAGCCGGCGGTGCGGGTGTGGACCGGCTTGACGTCCTCCAGGAACTCGCGGGTCTCGACGTCGAGGTGCGAGCGGCTGGCGACGGCGGTCAGTCCCTCGGCCGGGTACTCGCGGGTGCGGATCGGCGCCAGCTCGCCGACCTGCGCGCCCGGGGCGACCGAGCCCGCGGCCGCCGTCGTCCCCCCGACGAACATGCGGTCCTTCGCCGGGGCGTAGACGACGCCGGCCACCGGCGCGCCGTCGCGCACCAGCGCCACGTTGACGGTGAAGTCGCCGCGCCGGTTCACGAACTCCCGAGTGCCGTCGAGCGGGTCGATGAGGACGAACTCGTGCGCGAGCTCTGGCAGGCCGTCGGCGCTCACGGACTCCTCGGCGACGACGGGGACGCCGGGCAGCAGGTCGTGCACGCCAGGGACGAGCAGCGCCTCGGCGCGCTCGTCGGCGTCGCTGACCGGCGACCAGTCGTCCTTGCGGCGCACCTCGAAGTCGGTGGCGTAGACGTCCATGACGACGCGGCCTGCCGCCGAGGCGAGCTGTGCGAACGCGCGGGCGAGGTCGTCGAGGTCGGTCACCCGGAGACAGTAGCCATCATCCGGTCGACCTCCCAGAACGCGCGCAGCGAGACCAGCTTGCCCTCGCCGTCGACCCGGTAGACGAACACGCCCTCGCAGCGGCCCGTCGAGCCACCGGGCATGCCCAGCACGATCGTGCCGACGTTCGCCACCTCGTTCCCGGCCAGGAACGAGTCGGCGATCTCGAAGTCGACGCTCTCGAGCGAGCCGATGTTGGCGTCCCAGAAGGCGGCGATGGCCTCCTTGCCGCGGTGCCCCTTGCCGTCCGGGTCGAGGAAGGACGGGCCGACCGGGTCCTCGACGACGCCGTCGTCGCGCCACAGCGCCAGCCACGCCTGCTTGTCCCGCGCCTTCACCGCCGCCATGGAGACCTGCGAGACGTCCCGTGCAGAAGGCACTGCGCTCACCACTTCTCCAGCACGTCGGCGGCGAACTGCCGGATGCCGTCCTGCTTGGCCTCGAGCGGGCCGTCCATCCCGACGCCGTAGAACAGCCACGGGATCGTGACGATGTCGGTGACGCCCCGCTGGGCGAGGTCGCGGTAGCCGTCGAGGCCGAACCGGTCGGCGGAGGCGACCTGGAACGTGAAGTCCTCCGGGTCGCGGCCGGCCTCTGCCAGCATCGCCTTCGTCTTCGGGACCACGACGTCGAGCTCGTCGACGGTGATCATCGCGCTGGTCCACCCGTCGCCGAAGCGCACCGTGCGGCGCAGCGCGACGTCGGTGTGGCCGCCGATGTAGATCGGCACCTTGCCCGGTGGGGGAGGCGCCATCTTGAGGCGCCCGAAGCGGACGTGCTCGCCGTGGGCCTCCGCCCAGCCGCCGGTGAGGACGTCCTGCACCGCCTGCAGCGCCTCGTCGACGTGCCTGCCCCGGCCCACGAAGGGCTGGCCGCACCACTCGAACTCCTCGCGCAGCCATCCGACGCCGGCGCCGAAGGTGAAGCGCCCCCGTGTGAGCACCGCCGCCGACTGGACCTGCTTGGCGAGCAGCACCGCGTTGCGCACGCCGACCTTGACCACGTGCGTGCAGAACCGGATGCGCGACGTCGTCGACGCCATCGCCGCCACGGCCATGAAGGGGTCGACGAACGGCGTCGCCTCGTTCCACATCCGTGACCCGTCGCCGGTGTACGGGTAGGCGCTCGAGACCTGCTCCGACCAGAAGATCGAGTCGGGAACCGCGATCTGGTCGTAGCCGCACTCCTCGGCGGTGGCGGCGAGCGCGGCGTAGTGCTCGGGTGCGCTCATCGCGACGGACATCGTGAACTGCATGCCCCGCTCCTTCCGGTAGAACACGTTCTAGCACGAACGGCCCGGATGTGGCAGGGTCCTGCGCGTGGTGCACCCGCTCGACGAGTACGCCGTCCACCAGGCGCCGGTGTCGCTGGCGCACCCCGCGACGAGCGACCGCAACTTCTACGACCGCTGCATCTTCCACGCGCTCGACCCGTCGGGAGACCGGCTGCTCGTCGTCGGCGGGGGCGTCTATCCCAACCTCGGCGTCGAGGACGCGTACGCAGCGCTGCGCACCGGGAGCCGGCAGACGACGGTGCGCGCGTCAGGGGCGCTGCGGCCCGACCGGCTGCAGCTGGCGGTCGGACCGCTGACCGTCGACGTCGTCGAGCCGCTGACGACACTGCGGCTGCGGTCGGAGGCCGCCGCGGTGTCCTACGACCTGAGGTGGACAGCGGTGTCGCCCGCGTTCGACGAGCCGCTGCACGTCATGCGGGACGGCAACGGCAAGAAGCTGCTCGAGGGCTGCCGCTTCGCGCAGACAGGCGAGTGGCACGGCACCCTGACGACGCCGGACGGCACCGTCGACGTCGACGGCTGGGCCGGCACGCGCGACCGGTCGTGGGGGATCCGCCCGGTCGGAGCCGCGGAGCCGACGGGTCGGCCCGGCGATCTGCAGGGCTTCTGGTGGACGTGGGCTCCGCTGCGGTTCGAGGACTCGACGCTCATGACGGTGCTGCAGGAGCAGCCCGACGGCTTCCGCACCCTGGGCGACGCCGTCCGCGTCTGGCACGACGACGGACGCATCGAGCAGCTCGGCTGGCCGGAGGCCGAGATCCGCTACGCCAGCGGGACCCGTCACCCGCTCGGCGCGGTGCTGCGTTTCAGCCGCGGGCTCGAGGTCGAGGTCGAGACGCGCACCGGTGTCGCGCTCGCCGTCGGGTGCGGCTACGGCGGCGACCCGGACTGGGCGCACGGCACCTGGCGCGGCGACAGCTGGACCGAGACCGTCGAGCACGACTACGACGACGACGCCGTGCGCGGACGCACCGCGTTCAGCGTCGTCGACCACTGGGTGACGGCGCGCATCACAGCCGGCCGGGGCGAGGGCCAGCAGGGCGTCGGCATCTTCGAGCACGCGAGCATGGGCAGGCACGACCCGTCGGGCTTCGCCGACTGGTCGGCGGTGGCGCCGTGAGCCGCTTCGTGGACGGCGTCGGCGTGGCGCCCGCCTCGGCGCCGGGCCCGCTGTCTCAGCCGGCCTGCCGGACGCCGGCGGCCGCGACGAGCTCTGCCATCGCGGCCGGGACCTGCACGGCGAGATCGCCGAGGTCGGGAAGGCGCCTGCCGTCGGCGATGAAGCCGATGCCGACGCGGTCGTTGTAGCTGACGACGGTCACGTTGAGGCCGAAGCCGTCGAGTACCGGTCCGAGCGGGAAGACGCGCTCCACGGCCGCGCCGCCGAGGTAGATCCGGAACGGCGGGCCGGGCAGGTTGGACAGCACCAGGTTGGAGGGCGTCGGGGCGAGGTCGGCGAGCCGCGTGGCGCCGTACGCGCGTGCGGCGAGCGTGGTCACGGTCGGCGGAGCCAGCTCGGCGGCCTGCAGGATGAGCGTCTTGCCGAGCGCCTCGTGCTCGGCCTTCGCGGCCTTGGTCGTCGTGTGCACGGCGTGCAGCCGCTCGACCGGGTCGGCGATCTCGGTGCCGAGCCGGGCGAACATGGCCGACTGCTGGTTGCCGGCGCCGGCGTCGGTGCGCACCGAGACCGGGCAGACGGCGAGCAGCCCCGCGTCGGGCAGCGCGTCCTGCGCCAGCAGGTAGGACCGCAGGGCGCCCCCGCACAGCGCCAGCACGACGTCGTTGAAGGTGGCGCCGGCGACGGCGTCCTTCACCGCCTTCACGTCGTCGACGGCGACGTCGACGAGCGCGACCGAGCGTTGTGGCGAGATGGCGCCGTTCCACGGCGCGCGGGGGCCGGTGAACGGCACGGGCGCCTCGGCCGACGGCCCGCCGCGGCGACCCTGGGCGATGTTCCTGACCGCACCTGCGGCTGACGGCACGACTCTGGCGGCCGTCAGCGGGTGCCTGACCAGGTCGGCGCTCGTGCGGACGACGCGCCGAGCCCAGGAGTACTGGGGCGCAGGGGGCGGCAGGTCGCGGCCGAGCTCGTCCGGTGAGCGGCGCTCCGGGGTCAGGTCGAACAGCACGCCGAGCACGTTGGCTGCGGCCGGGCCGTCGACGGCGCAGTGGTGCACCTTGACGACGAGGCCGACGCGGCCGTCCTGCAGCCCCTCGACGAGCAGCATCCGCCAGAGCGGCCTGCTGCGGTCGAGCTGGATGCCGGCGAACTCGCCGACCACCGCGCACAGCGCCGCCGTGTCACCCGGCGCAGGGCACTGCACGACGTCGACGTGGTCGTCGACGTCGACGTCGGTGTCGACCCACGACGGGTGGTTCAGCCGCAACGTCGGGATGTGCACGCGCCGGCGGAACGGCGGGATGAACGGCAGCCGCTCGCGCACCGTCTCCCGCAGCGTGTCGGCAGTCCACGGCGTCGGCGCCGTCGAGGGGTCGAGCACCAGGGTGCCGCAGACGTGCATGTGCTGTGACGGCGTCTCGAAGTAGAGGAAGGACGCGTCGAGCCCGCTCATCCGCTGCACGGGAGGAAGGTACGCGCGCCGAGCCCGGTTCGTCGCCGGCCCGTGACGTACCGGACACTGCTGCCGTGGCGACCCTGTTCCTCGTCGTGGCGGCGATGAGCGCGCTCGGCGTGCTGAACGCGCTGCGACCGGTGCGGTGGACGCCGCTCCTTCTGGGGTCGTTCTTCTGGGCCTGGCTGGTCGCCGAGCTGGCGCCGCAGGCCGTCGTCGTCACGCTGCTGTGGACGCTCGGCTTCGTGCTGCTCGGCGGGCTCGGGGGGTGGCAGGGCGCGGTGGCGCTCGGGCTCGTCGCCTTCTCCGTGCTGGGGCTGCTGCGGCTGATCCGCGAGTCCGAGCGCGCGGCCGACGTTGCCGACGCCGCGCTCGCCGCGTGGCCGGACGCGCCGCCGGGACAGGACCCGGACGAGGACGTGGAGCCGACGAGCGTCGTCCGCCGCTTCTTCGTGCCGCTGTCGTTCCGGCACCCGGACGTCGAGCGCATCGTCGACGTCCGGTACGGCGAGGAGCACGGTCGGCAGCGGCTGGACGTCTACCGCCGCAGAGATCGGCCGACCGGCTGCCCGACACTGCTGCAGGTGCACGGCGGCGGCTGGGTCATCGGCGACAAGCGCGAGCAGGGCCGGCCGCTGATGCTGCACCTCGCCACCCGGGGCTGGGTCTGCTTCGCGCCGAACTACCTGCTCAGCCCGCGGGCGACGTTCCCGGACCACCTCGTGGACGTGAAGCGTGCGCTGGCCTTCGTGCGCGAGCACGGCCAGGAGTACGGGGCCGATCCGGGGTTCGTCGTCGTCACCGGCGGCTCGGCCGGCGGGCACCTCGCCGCCATGGCCGCTCTCACGCCGAACGACCCGCAGTACCAGCCGGGGTTCGAGGACGTGGACACCTCGGTGCAGGGCTGCGTGCCGTACTACGGCGTCTACGACCTGGTGGGAGAGACGGGCACCAAGGCGGCGCGGCTGCGCACCAGGCACCTGCTCGAGCGCATCGTCTTCAAGACGCGGGACGAGGCGGCGTACGCGGCCGGCTCACCGATCGTGCGTGCCAGTCCGGAGGCGCCGCCGTTCCTCGTCGTGCACGGGCGGAACGACACGCTCGTGCCGGTGGAGGAGGCGCGGCTGTTCGTCGAGCGGCTGCGCGAGGCCACCGACGCGCCGGTGCTGTACCTCGAGCTGCCGGGGACGCAGCACGCCTTCGACGTGTTCCCCTCGATCCGGTCCTCGCACGTGGTGCGGGCGGTCGGGCGGTTCTGCGAGATGGTGCGCAGGCGGCACGCCGAGCTGCCGTGACGCCGGGAGCGCCCGCCCCGCTCGGAGGCGGTGCGCGTCCCGGTCGCCCGTCGCGCCGTCAGGGCCGACGGCGTGCCACGACCAGCAGCGAGCTGCCGGCGGCGATGCCGCCGAGTGCGAGCGCCGCCAGCACCGTGGTCTCGCCGCCGGTGAAGGGCAGTGCGGTCGGCGTCGCCCGCGTGTCGGCCGCGGCCGACACGCCGGTGTCGAGGGCTCCGGGCAGGACGGCGCCGAACCGAGCGTCGTCAAC
>DATMJH010000100.1:0-9699 GCA_035554015.1 Mycobacteriales bacterium | reverse complement strand
ACCCAGAGCACTTCCTCGCCGGCAGCGGCTACCGCCCGCCCGCCTGCCTCGAGCGGCCGGTAGCCGCTGCCGGCCGCTCGAGGCAGGCGGGCGGGCGGTCGCCTTCGTCCGCGGCGACGCCGTCGTCACCGTCGCGCCGGTGCGCGCCGTCGCGGTCGAGCGCAGCGGCTGGGGTGACGACGCCGTGGACCTGCCGCGCGGCGGCTGGCGGGACGTGCTCACCGGTGCCACCCGCGACGGTGGCCGGACCCGGCTGGCCGAGCTGCTCGACCGCTTCCCCGTGGCCGTCCTGGTCAGCGCGTGACCCGCTCGCGGGACGCCGGCACCTGCGGAGGCTGGTCGCCGCCCGGGCGCGGCGAGCGCAGCACGCCGTCGGCCCGGGCGGGGCGGGCGGACTTCTCCGCGTACATCTCGTCGTCCGCGCGCCGCACGAGCTCGTCCAGGGTGCACGCCTGCTCCGGGAACCACACCTCCGCGCCGACCGAGAGCCGGAGCTCGAACGCCGCGTCCGAGCGCTCGTTGTGGCAGCGCAGCGCGTCGAGCAGCCGTCGACGGCCGATCTCCCCCTCGCCGTCGTCACCGAGCAGCAGCACGAACTCGTCACCGCCGAGCCGACCGACGACGTCGGACGACCGGGACGCCGCGCGCAGCACCGCCGCGGCGTCGGCGATGGCGCGGTCCCCCTCCCGATGGCCGAGCGCGTCGTTCACCCGCTTGAGGCCGTCCAGGTCGACGAACAGCAGGACACGCGAGGTGCCCTGCCGGCCGGCCCGCTCCAGCTCGTGCTCGGCGACGGCGAACCAGCCGCGGCGGTTGTAGAGCCCGGTCAGCTCGTCGCGCAGCGCGAGGTCCTCGAGCGCCGACTCGCGCTTGCGATGCAGCACCACGAGCGACGCCCCGGCGATGAGCAGCAGCGCCACGACGGCGTACTGCACCCGGCGACTGGCCGCGACGAGGACACCCTCGAACTCGTCGCGGTCCTGGGCCGTGAGGGCGGTCCAGCCGGAGGTGCCGGCGGGGGCGTACGAGGTCACCAGCGACCGGCCGCCGTCGGCCGTGTCGGCGATGCCGCTGCCGCCGCCGGTGACGGCTGCGCGAAGCTGCTCACCGGGCAGCCGGCGGCCGACCACGCCGCGCTCGGGCCCGGCGACCACCGTGCCGGCCCCGTCGACCACGTAGCCGTGCCCCGTGCGCCCGTACCGCAGCTCCGAGACGTACTGCTGCAGGCCGCTGGCGCCCGGGTCCCACAGGCCGACGAGCAGCCCGCGGGAGCCGTCGACGAGGGGGACCGGCAGTCCCACGGCCACCCGCGGACCGCTCGCGGTCGTCAGCACGCCCGAGACGGGCAGCTCGCCGGAGCGGGACAGGACGGCCGCCCGCAGCGGCGCCCAACCCGGGTCGTCGGCCGACGGGAGCTCCCCGGCGGGGACCCAGCCGGCCAGCGGCGTCCCGGTGGGTCCGGTCAGCGTCGCCCCGGCGTCGAGGGACCGGGTGGAGGAGACCAGCCGCTCCAGTCGCGCCGTGGTGTCGGGGTCGCCAGGAGCAGCGCTCCACGGGCCCATCGTCGTCAGCTCGTCGCGGACCTCCCGTGCGTTCAGCAGCACGTACTGGTGGGTGAGTCCGGCGAGCGTCTCCTGCAGGTCGAGCCGGTCCTGGCGGTGGACGTCGCGGGCGTGGTCCCCCGCCGCCGTGCCGGCCACCAGGCCGAGCCCGCCCAGGCCGAGGACGAGCGTGCCGGACACCGCCAGGCTCAGGTGCCGGCGAAGGCCGAGCCGACGGTGAGCCCCGTGCACGGTCTCGGTCATGACCGCCCCCCTTGTGTGCGTTGCCTTACTGTTCGGCCGCGGTCGACACTTCTTCACCGCCGCGACGGGAACTGGTCACCATTGACCAGGCGAGCGGGGCCGGGGACACGCCGCCGGCGCCCGACCGAGCGCGGCGTAGGACCGGCACCACCGGGCAGGGACGGCGCATGACGACGGTGAGCGTGTGGGCGCCGCGACCGCGGCGCGTCGAGCTGCAGCTGGGCGACGTGCGGCGTCCGATGCAGCAGGGCCGCGGCGGCTGGTGGTCGGTCGACATCGCGCCGTCCGAGCAGCCGGTGGACTACGCGTTCGTGCTCGACGGCGGCCCGGCACGGCCCGACCCGCGGTCGATGTGGCAGCCGCACGGCGTGCACGGGCCGTCCCGGCTCGTCGACCACGACGCGTTCGAGTGGACCGACGGCACGTGGCGCGGCCTGCCGCTGGCCGGCGCCGTGCTGTACGAGCTGCACATCGGCACCTTCACCGACGAGGGCACCTTCGAGGCCGCGGTCGGCCGGCTCGACCACCTGGTCGACCTCGGCGTGGACGCCGTCGAGCTGCTCCCCTGCAACGCGTTCGCGGGGCGGCACGGGTGGGGCTACGACGGCGTCGCGTGGTTCGCGGTGCACGACCCCTACGGCGGCCCCGAAGGGCTCAAGCGGTTCGTCGACGCGTGCCACGCGCGTGGCCTCGGCGTCGTCATGGACGTCGTCTACAACCACCTCGGGCCGGCCGGCAACTACCTGCCCGAGTTCGGGCCGTACCTCACCGAGGCGCACACCACGCCGTGGGGGCCGGCCGTCAACCTCGACATGCCGGGGTCGGACGAGGTGCGCCGCTACGTGCTCGACAACGTGCGCATGTGGCTGCGCGACTACCACGTCGACGGGCTGCGGCTCGACGCCGTGCACGCTCTGGTCGACGAGCGGGCCACCCACCTGCTGGAGGAGATGTCGGTGGAGGTCGACGCGCTCGCCGCCCAGCTGCGCAAGCCGCTGTTCCTCATCGCCGAGAGCGACCTCAACGACGCCCGCATGGTGACCTCGCGCGAGGCCGGCGGGCGGGGGCTGCAGGGTCAGTGGGCCGACGACGTCCACCACGCCCTGCACGCCACCCTGACCGGCGAGACGAGCGGCTACTACACCGACTTCGCCGGCCTCGACGTGCTCGCCAAGGTGCTGCGCGAGGTCTTCCTGCACGACGGCCGGTGGTCGTCGTTCCGTGGCCGCGGCCACGGCCGGCCGGTGCCGCCCACGGTGCCCGGCCACCGGTTCGTGACGTACCTGCAGGACCACGACCAGGTGGGCAACCGGGCCACCGGTGACCGCCTGTCGGCCGGCGTCTCCGACGGCCTGCTCAAGGTCGGTGCGGCGCTGCTGCTCGCCTCGCCGTTCACACCGATGCTGTGGATGGGCGAGGAGTGGGGAGCCCGCACGCCGTGGCAGTTCTTCAGCGACCACGGGGGCGAGCTCGGCGAGGCCGTGCGCCGCGGCCGGCGCGAGGAGTTCGCGACGCACGGCTGGGACACGCGCGACGTCCCCGACCCGCAGGACGAGCAGACCTTCCTGCGCAGCAAGCTCGACTGGAGCGAGCTCGACGACGAGCGCAGCGCGGCGCTGCTGCAGTGGTACCGCTCCCTCATCGCGCTGCGCCGCCGGCGGCCGGAGCTCACCGACGGCCGGCGCGACCGGGTGGGTGTCACGTTCGACCGGGACGCGCGGTGGCTGGTGCTCCGGCGCGGCGCGGTCGCCGTCGCGTGCAACCTCGCGGCCGGGCGCCAGCCGGTGCCGCTGCCCGGCGCACCGGTGGACGTGCTGGCGCAGAGCGCCAGCGGCCACGTCTTCACGGCCGGCTGCGTCGAGACCGACGGCGAGAGCGTCGTCGTCGTCGAGCTGGCCGAACCCGCGCCGCCGGCTGCCTGACTCGCCCGCACGACGGCCGCACGACGACGCCCGCACGACGACGCCCGCACGACGACGCCCGCACGACGACGGCCCGGTGGCGGGTGCCACCGGGCCGTGCGGTCGGACCTGCGGACTACCGGCTGATCGACTCGACGGTCTCGCCGGTCTCGGCGTCCTGCCCGGTGCGGGCCAGGTCGGCCTGGGCGACCATCCCGACCAGCCGGTGGCCGTCGATCACCGGCAGCCGGCGCACCTGGTGCTCCGACATGGTGCGGGTGATCTCCTCGATCGGGTCGTCGGCCCCGATGGTCACGAGCTCGCCCTGGTCCTTCGTCAGGTCGATCACCTTGGTCGTCGCGGGGTCCTTGCCGGCCGCGAGCACCTTCACGACGATGTCGCGGTCTGTGACGATGCCCTGCAGGCGGTCGCCGTCGCAGATCGGGATCGACCCGTAGTCCTCGCTGGCCAGCTTCTTGGCGGCGTCGATGACCGTGGTGTCCGGGGACAGGACATCGGCACCGGCCGTCATGATGTCGCGTGCGGTGGTCATGAGTCTCCCTCCGAGCGCGCCCGGGGCGCGCTGGTCGTCGTCTCTGGTGGCCGCGTCCTGTTCTGCCCACTGCGCGACGTGCGTCACCTGACGCGGCGGTAGGAGCGGGGTGACGGCTTCGGCACCCGGCCCGGGGGAACCGGGACGCCATGCGCATCGCCGTCACCGGGGCCACCGGGAACGTGGGCTCCCCGCTCCTGGCCCGGCTGCTCGACCGCTCCGAGGTGGACGCCGTCGTCGGCAAGGCGGCCGACGTCGGGGCGCCGACGCCGGCCCTGCGCCCACGCGCCGGTGGGCTCGCCCGGCTCGGCGAGGTCGTGCCGGGACGCGTGCTCCGCGCGCGCTGACCCGCTCAGGCGGCCGGGCGGCGGGCCCGCCGCGGCAGCACCGGCGCGTCGCGCCCGGTGCCCGCCGCGCCCGCCGGCGACGTCGGGTACGGGTCGGCCGGGCGGCGCTGCTCGTGGTAGTCCTCGTCGACGTTGACCGACCACACGTCGTGCAGCACCGCGCCGGCGAGCACGTTCTCGACCGCGAGGACCGCGGTCAGCATGCTGTGGTCGGAGTTGTTGTAACGGTGCATGCCGTTGCGGCCCACCGGGTGCACGTTGGGCACGGCGTCTGCCAGCCATTCCCGCAGCACGTCGACGTTGGCCCTGTAGTGCTCGTCGTACACCGGGTAGGCCTTCGGCTGCCGGACCACGTAACCGGCCTCGACGACGTCGCCGGCCACGAGCCCGAGCTGGCGCAGCTCGCGCTCGGCCAGCGCGACGAGCTCGTCGTCCGGCGTGCGCCACGTGTCGTCGCCCTCGTCGACGAAGTACTCCAGGCCCAGGCAGGTGCGGCCGTCCTTCACCAGGAACGGCGACCAGGAGCCGAAGTTCTGCACCCGGCCCACCCGGACGCCGGGCGTGTGCACGTAGATCCAGTTGTCCGGGAAGCTGAACCGCTCCGGCACCACCAGCGCCACGGTGAGGAAGTCGCGGTGCCGCAGGTCGGCGGCCGCGGCGCGCACCCGCGCTGGCGCCGGCGGGTCCATGGCCAGCACCAGCTCACCGATCGGCATCGAGGAGATGACGTCGTCGGCGGGCAGCCGGGTGCTCCGACCCCCGACCGTCGCGACCACGGCCGTCGCGCCGGAGGCGTCGCGCTCGACGCGGTGCACCGGCGCGTCGAGGAGGAGGTCGCCACCGAGGCGCTGCACGCGCCGGGCGCACGTCTCCCACATCTGCCCGGGGCCGAGCCGCGGGTACTGGAACTGCTCGATGAGGCTGGTGATGTCCGTGCGGCCGCGCCGGGGCAGGACGGCCCGCGTCACGGCCGACATCAGCGACAGGTTCTTGATGCGCTGGGCCGCCCAGTCGGCCTGGATCTCGGTCGCGTCGACGCCCCACACCTTCTCGGTGTAGGTCTTGAAGAACGTGCGGTACAGCCGCCAGCCGAAGCGCGCCGCCACCCAGCCCTCGAAGTGGCTCTGGTCGGCGGGCGGGCGAACCCGCACCCACAGGTACGACAGCAGGCAGCGGACGGCCTCGACCAGGCCCAGTCCGCGCAGCGCGTTGGTCGCCCGCAGCGGGTAGTCGAACAGCGTGCCGTCGTAGAAGATGCGGCTCATCCGCGGGCGGAGCAGGAAGTCCTCGTCCGGCAGGATCTCGTGCCAGAGCGCCTCGACCTCGGGCACCTTGGTGAAGAACCGGTGGCCGCCGATGTCGAAGCGCCAGCCGTCGCGCTCGACGGTGCGGCTGATGCCGCCGACCTGGTCGCTGCTCTCGAGCACCACGGACGGCACGCCCGCCTTGCCCAGCTGGTAGGCGGCGGTGAGACCGGCAGGCCCGGCGCCGATGACGACGACCGAGCGGTCGCCCGCCGTGGTCGTGGACGGGACGGCGTGCGGCACGCAGGCTCCTCGGGCTCGTCAGCGGGACAGCGGCCGCGACCTCCCCGTCCCGGACCGTTTCACCCTCGGAGTTCGCAGCAGGCCGCCGCAGCGGTTCACCGCCGCCGCAGCGAGGTGGCTCACAGCCCGCGGCCGGGTCCAGCCGCCCCGTCAGCCGGCAGCACGGGCCAGCGCGGTCAGCCGGCTCACCGCCCGAAGGTACTTCTTGCGGTATCCGCCGGTCAGCATGTCGTCCGGGAAGACGGCGTCGAGCGGGCAACCGCTGGCCACGACCGGGACGCCACGGTCGTAGAGCCGGTCGACGAGGACGACGAGCCGCAGGGCCGCGGCCTGGTCGGCCACCGGCTCCACCTGCTCGAGGCCGACGAGCGGGACGCCGTCCACGAGGGCGCCGTACCGGCTCGGGTGCAGCCGCGACAGGTGCTGCAGCAGGTCGTCGAAGCGGTCGAGGCTCGCGCCGCCGACGGCCTCGACGCGGGCGCGGACGTCGTCGTCCGACAGCGGTGCCGGTGCGGCCGGCAGGCCCCGGTGCCGGTAGTCCTCGCCGTCCACCCGCACGGCCGTGAAGCGGGCAGCGAGGCCCTGGATCTCGCGGAGGAAGTCGGCGGCGGCGAACCGGCCCTCCCCGAGCGCGCCGGGCAGCGTGTTCGACGTCGCGGCCAGGCGCACGCCGACCTCGACGAGCCGGCCCAGCAGCGTCGAGACGAGGACGGTGTCGCCGGGGTCGTCGAGCTCGAACTCGTCGATGGCGAGCAGCCGGTGGTCCGACAGCTCCTCGACGGTCCGGGCGAACCCGAGCGCGCCCACGAGGTGGGTCAGCTCCACGAAGGTGCAGAACGCCCGCGGCTCCGGCGCGGCGTGCCAGAGCGAGGCCAGCAGGTGCGTCTTGCCCACCCCGAAGCCGCCGTCCAGGTACACGCCGGCCGGCCCGGCCGCCGGGCGCTCGCGGCCGAGCAGCCGGCTGCCCCACGACCGGGGCGCCGGCCGCAGGCCCGCCGCGAAGCCCTGCAGCAGCTCCAGCGCGCGCGCCTGCGAGGGCTGTGCCGGGTCGGGCCGGTAGGTCTCGAAGCGCACGTCGGAGAACTGCGGTGGCGGCACGAGCCCGGCGACCAGGGTGTCGGGCGGCACCGTGGGCGACCGGTCGACCAGGCGCAGCACGGGCACGACAGGCGAGCCTAGAGTCCGCCGCGTGCGTCGCCTGCTGCCCCCACCCGTCGGACCGTCGGTCGACTCCCCGGTGGACCTCGACGAGGTGTACGCGTGGCCCGAGCGGTGCGTCCGCGGGCTCATGGTCGCCAGCGTCGACGGCCGCGCGGCGGTGGCCGGCTCGAGCGAGCCGCTGTCGGGACCGGCCGACCGCCGGGTGCTCTCGGTGCTCCGCGGCACCTGCGACGTCGTCCTGTGCGGCGCGAGCACGGTGCGGGCCGAGGGCTGGCGCCCGCCGCGGCCGTCGCCGCAGCGGCGGGCCTGGCGGGCGCAGCGCGGGATGCCGGAGGTGCCGGCCTACGCCGTCGTCAGCCGCAGCGGCGACCTGCCGAGCGGCGACAGCGAGGGCGAGGTGCTCGTGCTCCCCGGCGGGCCCGAGGGGCTCGACGACCTCGCCGCGCGGGGCCTGAGGCGCGTGCTGTGCGAGGGCGGGCCGACGCTGCTCGCGGGCGTGGCCGCGGCCGGCCGGCTCGACGAGCTGTGCCTGACGACGAGCCCGCTGCTGACCGGTCCCGGCCGGCTCGGGCTGCTCGAGGGGGCCCCGTGGCCGGCGACCGTGCCGACGCGGCTCGTGTCGCTGCTCGAGCAGGACGGCTTCCTGTTCAGCCGCTGGGCGGTCGGCTGAGGGACCGGCGGGACGGACCGGTCCGGGCGCACCGGTCCGCGCGCACCGGTCCGGGCGGGCGATCGGGGCCGGCGGTCGGTCAGCCGCCCTCGACGTCGCCCTCGGCCGTCGCGCCCGGCTGGGCGTCGTCCGCGCCGGCGACCTCCTCGCCGGCGCGGCCGGTCCCGGTCGGCGACGCGTAGGTCGTGCCCGGGCTCTCGTCGCCGGGGTCGAGGTCGTCGGCGGTCGTCCCGGTCGCGGACAGGCCGGCGCCGGTGAGGTCAGGGTCAGGCGTGCTCATGCCGGCCCCCTACCCGCTCGGGGCCCGGCCGCACTCGCGAGATGCCGCCTGCGAGCTCGTGGTGCCCGTGCCCGGTCGGGACGCGCCTGCCGTGACGGGGGTGGCAGCCGGGATCGACGGGGACCGTAGGGTCGCCGCCATGGCGGAGGAGGTCCCGGGCGCCGACCCGGCGGTGGTGGGTCCGTACCTGGCGCGCGCGCTCGGCGACCCGCGGTGGAGCGAGCCGACGGTCACCCTCATCGCGGGCGGCAAGAGCAACCTGACGTACCGCGTCGACAGCGCCGCCGGCGCCGTCGTGCTCCGGCGACCTCCGCTGGGCCAGGTGCTGCCGACCGCGCACGACATGGTGCGTGAGCACACCGTGCTGTCCGCGCTCGGCGGCACCGCCGTCCCGGTGCCCCGCACGCTGCACCTGTGCACCGACGCCGAGGTGCTGGGCCAGCCGTTCTACGTCATGGAGCACGTCGCCGGTCACGTCTGCCGCGAGGACCTGCCGCCCGGGTACGCCGACCGCCCGGAGCAGCGGCGGGCCGTCGGCGAGGGCCTGGTCGAGGTCCTCGCGGTGCTGCACGAAGTCGAGCCCGCGTCGGCGGGGCTCGCCGACTTCGGCCGGCCGGAGGGCTACCTCGACCGGCAGGTCCGCCGCTGGCTGAAGCAGTGGGACGCCACCCGGCTCGAGGGGCACGACGAGCTCGACGCCCTGGGCGCCGACCTCGCCGCGGAGGTGCCGGTGACGCAACGGCACGCCGTCGTGCACGGCGACTACCGGCTCGACAACACGCTGCTCGACCCGGACACGCCGGGGCGCATCGCCGCGGTGCTGGACTGGGAGATGTCGACCCTGGGCGACCCGCTCGCCGACCTGGGCATCCTGCTCGGGTACTGGTCGCAGGCCGACGACGAGGGCGCGCGCACCCAAGCCCTGGTGGTGCCCGCCGCGACCGTGCTCGAGGGTTTCCCGACCCGCGCCGAGGTGGCCGAGCTCTACGCGCGGCGCACCGGCCTCGACCTGACGCCGCTGCCCTGGTACGTCAGCTTCGCCGCCTTCAAGCTCGCCGTCGTCTGCGCCGGGATCGTGGCGCGGGTGCGGGCCGGCGCGATGGTGGGCCCTGGGTTCGACGGGATCGAGGAGCGGATCGGCCCGCTCGTCGAGATCGGCCGCGGCGCGCTGGCCGACCGCTCGGTCTAGCGCGGTCCAGCGCGGTCCTGCGCTGGTCCGATGCCGGTCCGGCCGAGCGGCTCGGTGCTGCGCCGCACCTGCAGCGCCCAGAGCACGAGCGGCACCTGCAGCGGCAGCCGCGCCAGCGCCAGCCACCGCGGCACGTCGCCCGGCTCGACCGCCATGTACACGTTGCCGGGGAAGACCGCGACGAGCAGGGCTGCCGCCGCGGTCGCGCCGGCGCGCCGGGTGCGCGGCACGGCGGCAGCCCTGCTC
>DATMJH010000099.1:0-8565 GCA_035554015.1 Mycobacteriales bacterium | reverse complement strand
GCCTACACCCTGACGGTGCAGCAGGTGCCGTTCGCGCTGACCTTCGTGCTCTCGGCGATCATCGCCGGCCTGATCGCGCTGGCCATCGGACTGGTGGCACTGCGCATCACCGGCCTCTACCTGGCGCTCATCACGCTGGTGTTCGGCCTGACGCTCGAGGGATCGATCTTCGAGATCCCGGAGTTCACCAACGGCGGCGCCGGTCAGCCGGCGGACCGGCCGGAGTGGCTCATCGACGACGGTCGCTTCTACCTGTTCTGCCTGGCCTTCCTCGTCGCCGCCGTCGTCGTCGACTACCGGCTCATGAAGAGCAAGACCGGCCGCGCGCTGCTCGCGCTCAAGGAGAACGAGCGCGTCGCGGAGGCGTTCGGCATCAACGTCACCATGTACAAGCTCATCGCGTTCACGCTGTCCGGCTCGATGGCCGGCGTGGCCGGCGCGCTGCTGGCCTTCCGGCTCGGCATCGTCACCGGGTCGGGCTTCGGCTTCTTCCTCGCCCTGACCTTCGTGCTGATGACCGTCGTCGGCGGGCTCGGCAACCGGCTCGGCGTCATCCTTGGCTCCACGCTGTTCGCCAGTCTCGACTTCCTGCTCGAGGGGCCGCTGCACTTCGTCGAGCGGGGCTTCACCTGGGTGCTCGAGCTGCCCGGCTTCGAGAGCGCCAACATCGCCCAGTACGACGTGCAGTTCATCGGCGCCTTCCTGCTGCTGCTGACGCTCGTGCAGTTCCCGGGCGGCATCGCGCAGCAGAACAAGGCGTACTTCGACTGGCTGGGCGGCAAGCCGTTCAACCCGCACGACGTCCTGCACCCCGGCAAGGAGTCCGGGCCCGGAACGGTGGAGGGCTCCAGTGTCCGTGCTTGAGGTGCGCGACCTGTCGATCCGCTTCGGCGGTCTGCAGGCCCTGCAGGACGTCAGCCTGGAGGTCAACGAGTTCGAGATCGTCGGGCTCATCGGCCCGAACGGCGCGGGCAAGACCACCGCGTTCAACTGCATCACCGGCTTCTACACGCCCGACACCGGCACGGTGACCTACCGGGGCCAGGACGTCACCAAGGCCCCGCCGCACGTCAAGGCGGCCATGGGGTTCGGGCGCACCTTCCAGAACGTCGGCATGGTCAAGAGCGCCACGGCGCTGGACAACCTGCGCACCGCCCAGCACGCCAAGGCGGGCTACGACGCGCTCAGCGGCCTCGCCGGCACCGGCAAGGTGCTGCAGTCCGAGCGCAGGCTCACCGAGCGCGCCGACGCGATCCTCGACCTGCTGGGCCTGCAGTCGATCCGCGACAAGAAGGTCGGCGGCCAGTCCTACGGCACGCTCAAGCTGCTCGAGCTGGGCTGCGCCCTCGCCACCGACCCGGACATCCTGCTGCTGGACGAGCCGACCTCGGGCATGGGACCGGACGAGTCCGACGAGCTCGGCGACCGCCTGCTCACCCTGCGGCGCGAGTTCGGCCTGACGATCCTCGTCATCGAGCACCACGTCCCGCTGGTGCTGCGGGTCTGCGACCACGTGTACGTGCTGAACTTCGGCCGGCTGCTCGCCGAGGGCCGCCCGAGCGTCATCCAGACCCACCCCGAGGTCGTCGCGGCCTACCTCGGCGGCGAGGCGCCCGAGGCGCTGGCCGCCACCGAGGAGCTGCCCGAGGACGCCGAGCTCGACGCGCAGCTCGGCGACGCCGTCGCGCAGCACGAGCGGTGGGCGCAGGTCGACGACGGCGCCCGGCAGCACGCCGGCGAGGACGGGCAGGGCTGGTACGACCAGCAGGCCGACGACGGGTACGACGAACCGCCGACCGAGGCGATTCCGGTGCAGCCGGCCGACGAGCCCGCGCCGAGGCGGGCTGCGGCGAAGAAGCCCGCGAAGAAGTCACCGGCCACGCGCGGCACCCGCACCGCCTCGACCGCCACGCCACGGCCCAAGCGCTCCGCCCGCCGCACGACTCCGAAGGACCCCGCATGAGCCTGCTCGAGGTGGAGGAGCTGCGCACGGGATACGGGTCGCTGCCGGTGCTGCAGGGCATCTCGTTCTCCGTCGAGGAGGGCGAGACCGCCGTCATGTTCGGCCTCAACGGCGCCGGCAAGACCACGACGGTCAACTGCCTGGCCGGCGTGCTGCCGACCTGGAGCGGTGAGGTGCGCTTCGACGGCAAGAAGCTGTCCGGCAAGGACGCGCCGGCGATCGTCCGCGAGGGCGTCTCGCTCGCCCCGGAGGGCCGCCGGGTCTGGCCGGGCCTGACCGTGCTGAAGAACCTGCAGCTCGGCGCGTGGACGGTCAAGGACAGGGCGCAGATCGACCGCACCGTGCAGCGCGTGTTCGGCTACTTCCCGCGCCTGGACGAGCGCAAGGACCAGCTGGCCGGCACGCTGTCCGGCGGCGAGCAGCAGATGCTCGCGATCGGCCGGGCGCTGATGTCGAACCCGCGGCTGCTCATGATCGACGAGGCGTCGCTGGGCCTGTCGCCGAAGCTGGCGCAGACGGTGTTCCAGGTGGTGTCCGAGATCAACGACGACGGCACCACGGTGATCATCGTCGAGCAGAACGTGGGGGTGCTGCCCTACGCCGACAAGGCGCTCATCATGGAGAAGGGCGCGCTGACCTTCGACGGCCGGGGCGCCGAGCTGGAGGAGTCCGGCGAGCTGCGGAAGACCTACCTCGGCGAGACGGCCGACGCGCACTGACAGGCACTGAACCTACGTCAGCAGCGCTGACACTCTCTTTACAGATGTAAGCGACGTCGGCTACGCTCCCCTCCATGAGCCGATCCGCCGAGGAGCGCGCCGCGCGCCCGTACGACCCCGCCGACCTGTCGTCCCTCGCCTTCTGGTCGGGCACCGCCGCCGATCGCGAGCGGGTGTTCGCCGAGCTCCGCCGCGACCGCCCGGTGAGCTGGCACCGCCCGGTCGAGAACGGCCTGTTCGAGGACCCGAACGACCAGGGCTTCTGGGCCGTCGCCCGGCACGCCGATCTCGTCGAGGTCACCCGCCGGCACGACGACTTCCTGTCCGGTCAGGGCATCGTCTTCGAGTCCATGCCGCAGGAGCTGCTCGACGCCGGCCAGGGCTTCATCGCCATGGACCCGCCGCGGCACACCAAGGTGCGGCGGCTGCTGTCGTCGGCCTTCACGCCCAAGCAGATGGCGCGCATCTCCGACCGCATCGAGGCCAACGCCCGGCGCATCGTCGACGACATCGCGCACAAGGGCGAGGTCGACTTCGTCGCTGAGGTGAGCGCGCTGGTGCCCATGCACAACATCTGCGACATGGTCGGCATCCCGGAGCAGCACCGCCGCACCATCGCCCACGAGGCGCAGTTCGCCGGCGGCTGGCGCGACGAGGACCTGATGCAGGGCGCCGAGCCGCTGACCCGGCTCGTGCAGTCGACGCACACGGTGCGGGGCATCGCCCAGGAGCTCATCACCGAGCGCCGCGCCGAGCCGCAGGACGACCTGCTCACCGCGCTGGTGCAGGCCGAGGTCGACGGCGAGCGGCTCACCGACGACGAGATCGTCTCCTTCTTCGGGCTCCTCATGATCGCCGGCAACGACACGACCCGGCAGAGCACGAGCCACGGGATGAAGGCGCTCACCGACTACCCCGACCAGCGGGCCTGGCTGGTGGAGGACCTCGACGGGCGGATGGGCTGCGCGGTCGAGGAGATCGTGCGCTGGGCGTCGCCGATCATGACGTTCCGCCGCACCGCCGCCCGCGACACCGAGCTGAACGGCGCCCGCATCACCGAGGGCGACAAGGTGGTCATGTTCTACGCCTCGGCCAACTGGGACGAGACCGTGTTCGAGCACCCCGAGCGGCTCGACCTCTCGCGCAGCCCCAACCCGCACGTGTCCTTCGGCGGCGGCGGCATCCACCACTGCCTCGGCAACCAGCTGGCCCGCCGGCAGCTGGCCGCGATCTTCCGCGAGCTGCTCACCCGGCTGCCCGACATCGAGGTCGTCGGCGAGCCGGTGCTGTCGAACGGCAACTTCTTCCACGGCGTCAACCGGATGCAGGTGCGCTTCACGCCCGAGCGGAGGGCCGCCTGATGCGCATCGTGCTCGACTCGACGAAGTGCTCCTCGCTCGGCATGTGCGAGTCGGTCGCGCCCGACGTCTTCGAGGTCGGCGACGACGGCGCGCTGACGGTGCTCGACAGCACGCCGCCGGAGCACCGCCGGGCCGAGATGGAGCAGGCCGTCGCGGCCTGCCCGACCGGCGCCCTGTCGATCGAGGGCTGAGCCGTGCCCGACCCCCTGGTCGTGGTCGGCGCCTCGCTGGCGGGGCTGCGCGCCGTCGAGGCCGCCCGCCGTGCCGGCTTCGACGGGCCGCTCGTGCTGGTCGGCGCCGAGCCGCACCTGCCGTACGACCGGCCGCCGCTGTCGAAGGCGTGGCTCGCGGCCGGCCCGGCGCCCGAGGTGCCGACGTACCGGCCGCGGGCCGACCTCGACGAGCTCGGCGTGGAGCTGCGGCTGGGGACGCCGGCGTCGGGCCTCGACGTCGACGCTCGCGAGGTGCTGCTCGACGGCGAGCGGCTGCGCTACGGGGCGCTCGTCGTCGCCACCGGCGCAGCGGCCCGCACGCTGCCCGGCGAGCAGCCGGACGGCGTCCACGTCCTGCGCACCGTCGACGACGCTCGGGACGTGCGTGCCGGGCTGGAGCGCGGGGCGCGCACCGTCGTCGTCGGCGCCGGGTTCATCGGCAGCGAGGTGGCGTCCGCCGCACGGGCGCGCGAGCTGCCGGTGACGGTCGTGGAGGCCGCACCCGCTCCGCTGGTGCGCGCCGTCGGCCCGACCGCCGCGCCGCTCCTGACCGCGCTGCACGGCCGCGCCGGCACCGACCTGCGCTGCGGCGCCGGCGTCGCCGGCTTCGAGCAGCACGGCGGCCGGGTGACCGGCGTGCGGCTCGACGACGGCGGCGTGCTGCCCGCCGACCTGGTGGTCGTCGGGGTCGGTGCGGCACCGTGCACCGGGTGGCTGGACGGCAGCGGTCTCGCCGTCGACGACGGGGTCGTGTGCGACGGCGCGTTGCGGGCCGCGCCGGGGGTCTTCGTCGCCGGCGACGTCGCCCGGGTCCGCGACGGCGACCGCGACCTGCGGGTGGAGCACTGGACGTCGGCGGCCGAGCAGGGCGCGCTCGCCGGGGCCAACGCCGTCGCGTCGACGGCCGGCGAGCCGCTGCGGACGGCCTCACCGGTGCCGTACTTCTGGTCAGACGTCTACGGGTCGAGGGTGCAGCTGGTCGGCCGGCCGACGGACGACACCGAGCTTCTCGGTGCCGAGGACGGGCCGTGGCTGGTGCTCTACCGCGACGGCGACCGGCTCGCCGGCGCGCTCGGCCTCGACCTGCCCGGGCGCATCATGAAGTTCCGGGCGCTGGTGGCCCGCGGCGCCGGTATCGACGACGCGCACGAGCTGGTGCGGGCGGCGCCGCTGCCGGTGGCGTCGTAGCGGGGTCAGGCCTCGCGCGCGACTCTCCACGACGCCCAGGTGGCCACCGCCTGCGCCGGCACGACCGCGACGAGCAGCAGCACGCCCAGCAGCCGCGAGCCGCCCCGCCCGAGCACCACCTGCGCCAGCGCCAGCGCCGTCAGCAGCAGCAGGCCGGCCAGCTGCACCGGCCACGGCAGCCGGCCCAGCGGGTCACTGCGCTGGCGCTGCCGCTCGACGGCGTCGTCGAGGAACCCCACGGTGGTGCGTCCGCTCAGCGGACGGTGACCTCCGGGGTGGCCAGCTCCGGCTGGCACACGCGGCACGGCTTCAGGCCGCGGCCGACCGCCTCCTGCGGCGTGAGGTAGGTGGTCTCCTCGCGGCCGTCGACAAGGCGGCAGCCGGGCACGTGGTAGCTGGCCGTGCCGGCCACGACCAGGCCCGACACGTCGCCCGGGGCATCGGGGCGCACGCGGCCGCCGGCCTCGAGCACCGCCTCGGCGAGCAGGTCGAGCTTGGCCTCGAGCATCGCCCGGTCCTCGCGCGCGCTCTGCACGATGAGCATGGCCGCGCCGAGGATGACCAGCGCGAGACCGAGCAGGCCGCCGGAGATCAGGTACGGCATCTGGCCGAGCAGCGCCAGCTGACCGGCGGCGCCGTTCCAGCCGATGCCGATCGCCAGCAGGCCGAGGCCCGCGAGGACGAGGCCGGCCTTGCCGCCGAGGGCGCCGAACGAGAAGCCGGGACGGTTCATGCTGGGGTGACCTCCGGGACGGGGGACGTGCGCTGCGGGGGGACTTCGACGCGGGACGGCCGACTCCTGCCGGGATGATCTCACTCACATCCCCGCGCGTCGACTCCCGCGTCGGGCGCGCAGGTAGTCCGCGACGACGTACTCGCCGAGCCGCTGCGGGTCGGGCGACATGACCCGCCCGCCGTTGCGGTCGGCGATGCGGTGCACGAACTCGACCAGCGCCGGCCGGTCGTCGAGCAGGAAGACGTTGATGGTCGCGCCGGCCCGGGTCAGCCGGTCGACCTCGGCCAGCGTCAGCTCGAGGGTCTCCGGCAGCGGCGGGTAGAAGAACTGCGGCCAGCCGTCGCTGGTGAGGTGCGCGGTGGGCTCGCCGTCGGTGACGACCAGCACGACCGGCTCGGCGTCGCGGTGCCTCGCCAGGTGCCGCCCCGCCAGCATGAGGGCGTGGTGCAGGTTCGTGCCCTGCACCCGCTGGGCGTCCAGGCCGGCCAGCTGCTCGGGCCGCAGCACCTGCGCGTACTCGCTGAATCCGATGATCTCGACGGCGTCCTGCGGGAACTGCGTGGACACCAGCGAGTGCAGCGCGAGCGCCGTCTGCTTGGCGACGCCCCAGGTGCCGTTGACCTCCATCGAGTACGAGAGGTCGACCAGCAGCGCGACCGCGGCGCTGGTGCGGCGCTCGGTCTCGACCACCTCGACGTCGTCGACCTTCAGTCGCACGGGGAACGCGCCGGTCGTCGCCTCCCGCAGCACCGCGTTGCGCACGGTGCGGACGACGTCGATCGGCTGCTCGTCGCCGAACTGCCAGGCGCGGCTGGCGCCGGTGACCTCGCCGGCGGCACCGGCCGCGCGGACGTCGTGCCCGCCGCGCCCGCGCGACTCCAGCTGCGCGAACACCCGGCGCAGCGCCGTCGCCCCGAGCCGGCGGACGGCGCGCGGCGACATCTCCAGCCGGCCGTGGGCGTCGCGCACCAGGTAGCCCTGCCGCTCGAGCTCGCGCTCGATGCGCTGCAGGGCGGCCAGGTCGTCGACGGCGCTGCGGCCGAGCGCGCGCTGCACCGCCGCCTCGTCGACGTCGGCGAGGCGGTCCTGCGACAGCGCGTCGGCGACGGCGTCGAGGTCGGCCAGCTCCTGCAGCACGCTGGTGCCCTCGCCGACGCCGAGCCCCTCGTCGCCGCTCATCCGCTCCCGGCCGCCCCAGCGCAGGTCCGGGCGGGAGGCGCGCAGGTTGTCGCCGAGCTGGGCGAGCTCGGACTGCAGGTCGGCGTCCATGGCGCCCTGCATGAGCTCGCCGAGCTCCTGGCGCTGCTGCGGCGTCAGGCTGTCCATGAGCCGCTGCGCGGCGGCGGCGCGGCGGGCCAGCTCGTCGACGAGCTCCTCGAGGGTCTCGGGCCGCGACGGGAAGAACTCGCCGTGCCTGCGCATGAAGTCGTCGAACTGCTCCTGCGTGTGCTCCCCGCGGGCCTCGGCGGCGAGCATGGCGTTGAGGTCGGCGAGCATGTCCTTGACGGCCTGCATCGCGGCCGGGTCTGCTCCCTCGAGCGCCTGCTTCATGCCGGCGAACTGGCTGTCGAGCACCTCCCGGCGCAGCAGCTCGTCGATGGACTCGTAGCTGCGGCGGGCCTCGTCGCTGCGCCAGTCGTAGTCGCGCAGCTGCTCGACGGCGCGGGCGGTGTCGTCGGGGAGCGTCTCCAGCTCGAGCTCGCGCAGCCGGGCGTCGTCGGAGGGGTCGGGGAACAGCTCGGCCCGCTCCTGGCCGAGCGCGCGGTCGAGCAGCTCCCGCACCTCCTGCAGGGTGCCGTCGAGCCGGCCGCGTCGGCGGGCCTCTCGCTGCCGCCGCGCGATCCGGCGGCGCAGCTCATCGGCGCCGCGCAGGCCGTCGGTCCCGCGGCGCAGCAGGTCGCGCAGCGCGGAACCCGGGCTCGCGCCCTCGAGCACCGCGTCGCCGATCGCGTCCAGGGCCTCCGCGACGTCGAACGGCGGCTCGAGCGGGTCGCGACCGCCGTGCCACTCGCCGTAGCGGTAGGCCGGCGTCGTCACGGCTGCTCGGCCCCGGCCCGCCGGTCCGCGCGCCGGTTGATGCTGCGGCAGGTGGCCTGCAGCCCGACGGCCACGGCCAGTGCCGCCACGGCGGCCCAGGGCGGGAGCCACTGGCCGGTCGCCAGCTTCAGTGCCGGCAGGGTGATCGCGATCGCGACGAGCATCTGCAGCACGGCGGCCGCGGCGGCATGGCCGCGGCTCCGGTCGGCCCAGGTGCGCACCGGGTCGGGGAGCCGGTTGAGCCGGGCGATTCGGCGCCGCTCGGCCCGTCGCCACTCCGGGTCGTCGATCCGCCGCGTCCCCCCGCCGTGCTGCAGATGCTCGTCGCGATCGCGATCACCCTGCCGGC
>DATMJH010000098.1:0-3335 GCA_035554015.1 Mycobacteriales bacterium | reverse complement strand
CCGGCACGTCGATCTTGTTCAGTGCGATCAGCCGCGGTCGGTCGGCGAGCGGGCCGCCCAGCGCGGGGGTGTAACGGGCGAGCTCGTCCTCCAGCGCCTCGACGTCGGAGACCGGGTCGCGGCCCGGCTCGAACGTCGCGCAGTCGACGACGTGCACGAGCACCGAGCAGCGCTCGATGTGCCGCAGGAAGTCCAGGCCGAGGCCACGACCCTCCGACGCGCCGGGGATGAGGCCGGGCACGTCGGCGACGGTGAAGGTCTCCCCGCCGGCGCTGACGACGCCGAGCTGCGGGACCAGCGTGGTGAACGGGTAGTCGGCGATCTTCGGCCGGGCCGCGGACAGGGCGGCGACCAGCGAGGACTTGCCCGCCGACGGGAACCCGACCAGCCCGACGTCGGCCAGCGACCGCAGTTCCAGCACCAGGTCGCGCTGCTCACCGGGCTCTCCGAGCAGGGCGAACCCGGGCGCCTTGCGCGCCGCCGACGCCAGCGCCGCGTTGCCCAGCCCGCCGCGGCCGCCCTGCGCGGCGACGAACCGGGTGCCGGGCCCGACGAGGTCGGCGAGGATCTCCCCGGACTCGTCCAGCACCACCGTGCCGTCAGGTACCCGCAGCTCCAGGTCCTCGGCGTTCGCCCCGTCCCGGAACGAGCCCTGACCCTGCTTGCCGTTGCGGGCCGTCGCGTGCGGGCGGTGGTGGAAGTCGAGCAGCGTGTGCACGCCCGGGTCGACGACGAGCACGATCGAGCCGCCGCGCCCGCCGTTGCCGCCGTCCGGGCCACCGAGCGGCTTGAACTTCTCGCGGTGCACCGAGGCGCAGCCGTTGCCGCCCGCACCCGCGGTGGCGTGCACCGTCACGCGGTCGACGAACCTGGCCATTCCCCACCCCTCACGCGCGACGGCGGGCCACCCATCCGGGCAGCCCGCCGTCGGTAACCTCTGTAGAGCAGGCCGCAGCGTTGACGCTTCGGCCGTGCAAGCAGGCCTCAGGCCTGCGCCGGCACCACGTGGACGACCTTGCGCCCCTTCGTGTACCCGAACTCCACCGCGCCGTCGACCAGCGCGAACAGCGTGTCGTCACTGCCGCGGCCGACCCCGTTGCCCGGGTGGAACTTCGTGCCGCGCTGGCGGACCAGGATCTCGCCGCCCCGCACGACCTGGCCGCCGAAGCGCTTCACACCGAGGTACTGGGCGTTGGAGTCGCGCCCGTTGCGCGAGCTGGACGCACCCTTCTTGTGTGCCATGGCTGCGTCTCCTCTACTTCGAGATCTCGGTGACCTGCACCCTCGTCAGCGGCTGGCGGTGCCCCTGACGCTTGTGGTACCCGGTCTTGTTCTTGAACTTGTGGATGCGGATCTTCGGGCCCTTGGTGTGCTCGACCACCGTCGCCGTGACCGACGCGTCCGCGAGCGCCGCGGCGTCGGTGGTGACGTCGGCGCCGTCCACCAGGAGCACGGCCGGCAGGGTGACGGTGGCGCCGGGCTCGCCGTCGATCTTCTCGACGGTGAGCACGTCGTCGACGGCCACCTTGTACTGCTTGCCGCCGGTCTTGACGATCGCGTACATGGACGCACTGCTCCTGAGGCTCGAGGGTTCGAGGCACGAGGCCCCGCCTGGGCGGACGACCTCACGCGCCCGGGCTACGTGCGCCCGGCGCCGAAGGTCGAGGGTACCGGACCGGGTGGAGGAGAGCTCATTCCGGGTGCCCCTCCCCGCTGCCCTGATCCCCGGACTCGCCGACCGGCGGGCCGGCCGGTCGGGACGCGGCCCGCCGGGCGCGGCGCGGCCGCGTGACCACCGACGGCTCGGGCTGCTCGGGAGCGGCGGGCGCCGGTGCGGGCGGATCGGCGGTGCCCGTCGGGACCGTCACCACCGCCACAGCCGGGGGATCGCCCGCGGGCGGCGTCGGTGCGCCTGCGGTGCGGGTGACCCGACCGCGCCGGCGCGGCGAGCGGGCGGCGGACCCGTTCGAACCACCCGCACCGGCGTCGTCGACCGCCGAGGCGCGGTTCGACGGGTCGACGACCGGCTCCCATCGGGCGGCACCGGCCGCGTCGGCACCGGCCGCGTCGGCACCGATCGGGACGCCGGCCGCGGTGCGCTCCGCCGAGGGCGAGGGCTCCCCGGCCGGCGCAGCCCCGGCGGACGCCGCCACGGAGGTTTCCACGGCCGCAGGCGGTGTCGCGGCCGCGGGCGGCGCCTGCTCGGCCGGCCGGTCCCCGACCTCCGGCGCGGGCGCCGCTTCCGGCGCGGGCGCCGCTTCCGCGGCCGGGACCGGTCGATCCGGGCCGCCCGGGGCCTGCGCGCTCAGGGCGGCCTCGGCGTCGGGGCCGCCGGCCGAGCCGCCCGAGCGCCGCCGCGTCCGCACCCGGCCGGTGTCGGAGCGCGGCGGGTCGTGCGGCGGTGTGGTCGCGGCGGCCTCGGGCGCGTCGGCCACGGCAGCCACGTCGCCGCGGCCGTCGCGGCGGCCGTCCCCGGCATCGGGGCGCTGCTCACCCTCGCCGCGGCGGGCCCGCCCGCGCGGACGCCGGCCGTTGTCGCCGCCACCCGCCGGCTTCTCCGTGAGCGGCTCCGTCGAGACGACGACCCCACGCCCGCGGCAGTGCTCGCACGGTGTCGAGAAGTGCTCCAGCAGCCCGCCGCCGACCCGCTTGCGCGTCATCTGCACCAGGCCGAGCGAGGTCACCTCGGCCACCTGGTGGCGCGTGCGGTCCCGGGCGAGACACTCGGTGAGCCGGCGCAGCACGAGGTCGCGGTTCGCCTCCAGCACCATGTCGATGAAGTCGATCACGATGATGCCGCCGATGTCGCGCAGCCTCAGCTGGCGCACGATCTCCTCGGCGGCCTCCAGGTTGTTGCGCGTGACCGTCTCCTCGAGGTTGCCCCCCGAGCCGGTGAACTTGCCGGTGTTGACGTCGACGACCGTCATGGCCTCGGTCCGGTCGATCACCAGCGTGCCGCCGGAGGGGAGCCACACCTTGCGGTCGAGCCCCTTGAGCAGTTGCTCGTCGATGCGGTACTCCTCGAACACGTCGCGCGGGCCGACGTGGCGGTGCAGCCGGTCGGCGAGCTCCGGGGCCACGTGCCCCACGTAGTTGGACAGGGTGTCCCAGGCGTCGTCGCCCGAGACGACGAGCTGGGAGAAGTCCTCGTTGAACTGGTCGCGGACGACCTTGATGAGCAGGTCCGGCTCCTCGTAGAGCAGCACCGGGGCCTTCGGCTTGTTCGGGCCGGTCTGCTCCGACTTGGCCTTCACGACCTCCCACTGCGCCTGCAGGCGCCGGACGTCGCGCTCCAGCGCCTCCTGGCTGACGCCCTCGGAGGCGGTGCGGATGAT
>DATMJH010000097.1:0-8152 GCA_035554015.1 Mycobacteriales bacterium | reverse complement strand
CCGCCACCGCCTGAGGCCCCCGCCGACGGCCCGCTCGACGCGTCGGTGTCGTCGTCGGGCTTCCCACGCGACGCCGCTTCGGGCACAGTGCCGCCACCGCCGGTTGGCGGGCAGGGGGGCGACATGGGGCAGTCGGGGCAGATCGCCGCCGGGCCGGTGCCCGCGGGCACGTGGCGAGTGGACGGTGCGACGGCGAACGTGGCGTTCACCGGCCGGGTCTCGCGGCTCGCGCCGTGCTTCGGCGCGCGGTTCCGCGACGTGGACGGCACGGTGCACGTCGGCGACGGCCCGGGCGACAGCCGGGTCGACGTCGACGTCCGGCTGTCGTCCATGACCACCGGCAACGCCGCCTGGGACGACCTGCTGGCGGCGCTCGACCCGTTCCGGCTCGCGACGCACCCGGTCGGCACGTTCCGCAGCGAGCGCGTCGACCTGACCGGCCCGACTGCGTCGGTGGAGGGGACGCTGACGCTGCGCGGCCGCACCGCTCCCGTGCGGCTGGTGGGGCGAGCCTGCCTGCTCGACGACGACCGGGCCCGGCTGGTCGCCGTCGGCGCGCTGGACCGCCGCGCGTTCGGCCTGCGGCTCGACCTGCCCGGCGGCCGGTACCTCGTGCCGCAGCGGATGCACCTCGACGTCGACGTGGAGGTCGTCCGCACCGGTTGACCTGTCAGGCTGCCCGTCATGAGCCCCGCCCGCGCCGGCTACCTCGCCCTCGCCCTGCTCGACACCGGGCTGGCCGCAGCCGGCCGCTCCGCGGCCCGCCGGGCCAGCAAGCCGCTGCTCATGCCGGTGCTCGCGCTGCAGCGCGACCGACCGACGCAGCGCGCGCTGGTGCTGTCCGGCGCGGGCGACGTCGCGCTCCTGGGCGACGGCGACCGCGCGTTCACCGCCGGGCTCGCCTCGTTCCTGGCCGCTCACCTGGCGTGGGTGTCGGCGCTGCGCGGCCGGCCGGGAGGCGGGCGGCTCGGTCGCCGACCGGCGCTGGCCGTGCCGTACGCCGTGGCGTGGGCGGCCCTGAACGCCTACCTGTGGCCGCGCACCGGCCGCGACCGGCTGCCGGTGCTCGTCTACAGCACCGCGCTCGCCGCCACGGCGCTCGCGGCGCTCGACACCGACGACCCGCGCGCCGTCGCGGGCGGGGCGCTGTTCATGGCCTCCGACACGCTGCTCGCGCTGCACCGCTTCGCCGGCGTCGAGCTGCCGGCGCACGAGGGGTGGGTAATGGGCACGTACACCTCGGCGCAGGCGCTGCTGGCCGCCGGCGGCTCGACCCGCTGACCGTCAGCGCTCGAACAGCTCGTCGAAGACCGCCGCCTCGCGCTCCCGCCAGCGCGCGACGTCCTCGCGGGCGCGCTCGATGTCCTGCTCGCCGAGGTGCTCGGCGCCGTCGGCCGTGATCCGGCAGACGTCGATCTCCAGCCCCACGCTCGGCGAGGTCGTCCGCAGCGCGTCGAGCACCCGGACGATCCCGACGACGCCGTGCCGCACCGGGCGGTCGACGAGGTCGATGTGTGACAGCAGCGCGCCGGCCTGCTGCGCCATCGGCGCGCCGCTGCCGACGGCGTGGAACCCCACGTCCTCGTAGCGGCTGACCATCCCGTTGGGGTTGATCTCGACGAGGAACCGGCGGCCGCGGGCCATCCCCGCCGCCAGCACGTAGGCGGACGGCGTCGCCTCGGTCCGCTGGCCCGGCACCTCGGGGATGAAGTTCTCGTAGTGGCGCCGCAGCACCGGAAGCGTGCGTTCCTGCAGGGCGTCGCCGACGTCCGTCGCCTCCAGGATCGCGCCGGCCTGCTCGTCGAAGAGGCGCTCGAGCTCCCCGAGCACCGCCCGAGCGCCGCTGCCGCCCCACGCCGCGTGGCTGCCCAGGGGGTGCAGCTTCTGCGCCGGGTAGCTCATCCCGCGGTCAGGGTCGGTGATCTGGCTGTCCGCGCCGATCACCACGCCGTCGCGGCAGAGGGCTGCCACGACGACGGTCATGCGCGGCAGTCGAGCAGCAGCTTGCCCGTGGTGCCCCGGCTGCGCAGGTCCTCGTGCGCGCGGTGCGCCTCCGACAGCGGGTACGTGCCGCCGACCACCGGCCGCAGCGTGCCGGCCTGCACCATGGACAGCAGCTCGGCCATCTGCGGCTGCAGCAGCTCCGGACGGTTGAAGCAGTGCGCGAGCCAGAAGCCGATCACGGCGCGGCTGCGGCTCATGAGGGCGCCCGGGTGCACCGGCTGCGGCTGCGTCCGGGACGCCATCCCGAAGGTGGCCAGCCGACCCAGCGGCGCGAGCGCGGCGAGGGAGGCGTCGAAGGTCGGTCCGCCGACCATCTCGAGCACGACGTCGACCTTCCGGCCGCCGTTGGCCGCCTCGAGCGCTGCCTTGAGGTCGCTCTCCCGGGCGTCGACGGTGGCGTCGGCGCCGAGCCGCTCGGCGAGCGCGCGCTTGTCGTCGCTGCTGGCGACGCCGATGACGCGCCCGGCGCCCCACGCCTTGGCGAGCTGCACCGCGAGCGTGCCGACACCGCCGGCCGCGGCGTGCACGACGACGCTCTCGCCCGGCTGGAGGTGTGTGCAGGTGCGCAGCAGGTGCCAGGCGGTCAGGCCCTGCACGAGCAGCGACAGCGCCTCGCCGTCCCCGACGCCGTCCGGGACCGGGAAGGCGCCGGACGGGTGCACCAGCGCCTTCTCGCAGTAGCCGCCGGACAGCGAGAAGGCGGCCACCCGCCGACCGTCGGCGTCCGTGCCGACGACCTCGGTGCCCGGGACCAGCGGCAGCGTGGTGCGAGACAGGTAGCTGTCCTCGACCTGGTGCGTGTCGGCGTAGTTGACGCCGGCGGACGCGACGTCGACGAGCAGCAGGCCGTCCGAGGGCTCGGGGTCGGGAAGCTCGACCAGGCGCAGGACCTCGGGCCCGCCGAACTCGGTGATCTGGACGGCGCGCACGAAGGCTCCTCGGGCTCGGCAGCGGGGCGGTGCGGCCACGCTACCCAGCCGAGGAGCCTCCGGGTCGAGCGGGAGAGCGAGCGGTCAGGCGGCGGGAACGACGGCCTCGCGGCGGGAGCGCAGGGCGGCGACGTGCGCAGCGACGGCGCCCGCGACGACGGTGCAGGCCAGCGCCACGAGCGCACCGGGCAGGCCGGCGGGCGCGTCGACGGGCAGCACGTCGGCGAGCTCACCGCCGGCCGGGGTGATGGCCAGCGGCGCGGGCAGCTCGGCGCTCAGCGCCGGCGGCGCCACCTGCGGCGCGCCGAACAGCGACATCGGGTTCGACGCGCTGCCGAACCCCCCGGCGCTCGACATGCTCGGGTAGGTCGGCGCGGACAGGCCGCGGGCGAGCGAGCTCGGCATGGCGGCGACGCCGACACCGGCGGACTGCTGCTGCGCCGGGGCGGTCGGGGCGGGAGGCGTGGTGGTGCGCTGGGCGGGAGCGGCCGGCGCCGGACCGGCCTGCTGCTCCGGACCGGAACCGCCGGTCTCCGTCGGCGTGCCCTTGTCGGCCGGGGCCGGCCCGGTGCCGCCGCCGGTGACCGGGGCGGCCGCCTGCTCGACCGTGGTGACGGTCTGGTCGACGGACGGCTGGAGCGGGGAGGTCAGTGGGTCGACCGCGGTGGTGACGGACTGGGTGGCGGCGCCGGCGGTCTGCTCGACGAGCGCGGCGTCGAGGGCGTGCGCCGGTGCGCCCAGGGCGAGCGCACCGAGGGCGCCCAGGCCCACGACGGCGGAACGGCGGACGGCGGTACGCGAGCTCACGGGGGACCTCCCGGTCGACGACGACGCTCGGGGGTGCGCCGTCACTGCTGACTTGTTCCCCGTCCAACGACGAAGTCCTGCCTGGGTTACTGCTCTTTCAGGGGGAACCTGCGCCGGCCGCGGCGGCAGGGGCCAGACTGCTCGGATGCACGGCGACGACACGACGGTCATCCGTCCCTCGGCGGTCCTCGGTGACGCGGCGGCGCGGCAGGTCGTCGCCGAGCTGGAGCGGCGCGACGTGTCCCGCGGGGGCGTGTGGAACGCGTCGCCCGGGCTGTGGCAGCGCTACGACGCACCGTGGGACGGCGTGCCGGGCGGTCCCGGCCGGAGCCGGCTGGTCGGGACGATCGCCGCGGTCTACGGCAGCCCGGGCAAGTACGACATCACCATCTACCGGGTGACCACGACCGAGCACGGCCGCGCCGCCGGGTGGACGGTCGACTCGCTGTGCGACGACGCGCTGCAGCACGCCGGGCTCACGCTCGCGACCTGCCCTCGGGCGGCGCTCGCCGCGCCGCCGATGCCCGACCCGTTCCGGCGCCGCTGACCGTGGGCGTGCGGCCGGACCCCGCTGCCGCCAGGATCGGCCGGTGAGCTCCGCGTCCTCGTCCGCGCCGTCCTACGACGGCATCGACGAGCCGCCGCTCCACCCGCCGCCGGTCGACGCCGTCCTGCTGGTGTCGTTCGGAGGCCCGGAGGCGCCGGAGCACGTCGTGCCGTTCATGGAGAACGTCACCCGCGGCCGCGGCATCCCTCGAGAGCGCCTGGAGGAGGTCAGCCGGCACTACCTCGAGGTGTTCGGCGGCGTCAGCCCGATCAACGCGCAGACGCGGGCCCTGAAGGCGGCGCTGGAGGCCGAGCTCGCCGCCCGCGGGCCACGGCTGCCCGTGTACTGGGGCAACCGCAACTGGCACCCGTTCCTGGCCGACACGCTGCGCGAGATGCGCGCCGACGGCGTGCGGCACGCGCTCGCCGTCGTGACGAGCGCGTACCCGTCGTACAGCGGCTGCCGGCAGTACCGCGAGGACGTGTGGCGCGCCCGGGCCGAGGTGGGCGCCGGCGCGCCGCTGGTCACCAAGGCGCGGCACTACTACGCCGAGGACGGCTTCCTCGACCCGGTGGCGCGCGGCGTCCGGCGCGAGCTCGCGCAGCTGGGGCCGGACGCCCGGATCGTGTTCTGCGCGCACTCGGTGCCGGTGTCGACGGCGGCGGCGAGCGGCCCCGACGGGCACGGGTACGAGCGGGCGCTCCGGCTGGCCTGCGAGCAGGTCGTCGCGCGGCTCGACCGTGCGCACGAGTGGGACCTGGTGTGGCAGTCGCGCAGCGGCCCGCCGTCGGTGCCGTGGCTCGAGCCCGACGTCGGCGACCACCTCGAGGCGCTGCACCGCGACGGCGTCCGCGAGGTGGTGATGGTGCCGATCGGGTTCACCAGCGACCACGTCGAGGTGCTGTACGACCTGGACGTGCAGGCCCAGGAGCGGGTGGCCGGGCTGCCCGGGATGGTCGCACGGCGCTCGCCCACCGTCGGCACCGACGCGCAGTTCGTCGCGATGCTGCGCGACCTCGTGGTCGAGCGCCTCGCGGGCCCCGAGCTGCCCGGCCACGGGGCGCCGGCGACGCACGACCGGTGCCCGGCCACCTGCTGCCGGCCGCCGGTACGGTCGCGCGGGTGAGCACCGCTGCGCCCTGGTGGCGAGACGCCGTCGTCTACGAGGTCTACGTCCGCTCGTTCGCCGACAGCGACGGCGACGGCCTCGGCGACCTCGAGGGCATCCGCACCCGGCTGCCGTACCTGCGCGCCCTCGGCGTCGACGCCGTGTGGATCACGCCGTTCTACCCCTCGCCGCAGCACGACCACGGCTACGACGTCGCCGACTACTGCGACGTCGACCCGCGGTTCGGCGACCTCGCGGGCTTCGACCGGCTGCTCGCCGACGCGCACGAGGCCGGGCTGCGGGTCATCGTCGACGTCGTCCCCAACCACACGTCGTCGGAGCACGCGTGGTTCCGCGAGGCGATCGCCGACCCGTCGTCTCCGATGCGCGACCGGTACTGGTTCCGGCAGAGCACCACCGACGGGCCGCCGAACAACTGGCGCAGCGTCTTCGGCGGGCCGGCGTGGACCCAGGTGCCCGACGGCAGCTGGTACCTGCACATGTTCGACGCGACCCAGCCCGACCTCGACTGGGGCAACCGCGAGGTGCACGAGGAGTTCCTGCGGATCCTGCGGTTCTGGCTCGACCGGGGTGTCGACGGCTTCCGCATCGACGTCGCGCACGCGCTGTACAAGAGGCCCGATCTCGCCGACGACCCGCGCGCCGGTGCGGCGGCCGGCATGCACGAGGAGGACCACCGCCACATCTGGGACCGCGACGAGGTGCTCGAGGTGTACGCCGAGTGGCGCGCGCTGCTCGACACCTACCCGGGCGACCGGATGATGGTCGGAGAGGTGTTCCTGTACGACGTGCCGCGGGTCGCCCGGTACGTGCAGGGGGAGCGGCTGCACCAGGCGTTCAACTTCACCGTCTTCAAGGCGCCGTGGGGGGCGGCCGAGCTCGAGGCGGTGCTCGACGTCGCGCTCGAGCACTTCGACCCGGCGACCTGGGTGCTGTCGAACCACGACCTCACCCGGCACGTCACCCGCTACGGCGGCGGTGACCTCGGCCGGCGCCGCGGCCTGGCGGTCACCGCGCTGCTGCTGGCGCTCCCCGGCTCGCCGTACCTGTACCAGGGCGAGGAGCTCGGCCTGGAGGAGACCGACGTCCCGCCGGAGCAGCGGCAGGACCCGGCGTGGACGCGCAGCGGCGGCACCGAGCGCGGGCGCGACGGCTGCCGCACGCCGATCCCGTGGTCCGCGGAGCCGCCGGGCCACGGGTGGACGACCGGCACGCCGTGGCTGCCGTTCGGGCCGGAGGCCGTGACGCACGCCGTCGACGTCCAGGAGCGCGATCCGGGCTCGGTGCTGTCGACGTACAAGCGGCTGCTGCGGCGCAGGGCGGAGCTGCTCCCGACGCTCGGCGCCCGCCTGACCTGGGGGGCGTCGTCCGACGACGTCCTCGTCGCGCAGCGCGGCGGGCTCACCGCCGTGCTCAACACCGCGTCCGAAGCGGTCGAGGTGCCGCTCGGCGGCGCGGTCGAGCTGCTGGAGTGCACGGCGCCGGGAGCCTCGCTCGCCGACGGCGCGGTGACCGTGCCCGCCGCCGCCACGGCCTGGCTCCGCACCGAGTCGTCACCGGAATGACGCGGGGGTGCCGTCACGGCAGGGGCGCTCGGGTGGGTACCAAGGGGCCATGAGCGGTCCGACGCGACTCGACGACCTGCCGGACGACGTCGGCGAGGTGCTGCACAGCTTCGCCGTCATGGCCCGGTTCCGGCGGGCGGCGGACTCACCGCAGCTCGCCGAGTCCGCGGTGCGCCGCGAGATGCAGGCCGTGCGCGACCTGTTCGACGACGTGCTCGTCGAGCCGCAGGAGCCCGACGGCCGGTGGGCCGTCGACGTCCGCTTCGTCGTCAGCTCGGTCGACGGCGAGCGCGCGGTCAACGGGGTGCACGCCACGCTGCGCGAGGCGGGGCTGCAGCCCGACGAGGCGTGGGTGGCCGAGCGGCTGCCGTAGCGGGCGTCCGGGCCGGGCGGTCGGGGTCGGGCTGTCCGGACCGGGACGCCAGCGCTGGGCCGTCAGGACCGGGCGGTCGGGACCGGCTGTCAGGACTGGGCTGTCGCCGACGCCGGCGCGCTGCCGCCCTCCGGGGCGGTGGCGGTCATGAGCGCGCTGATCGCCTCGCGGTCGCGCTCGGACGGCAGCCCCCACCCCGGCTCGTAGCCGTACACCCGCGACAGCGCCGCGCTGTCCAGCCCGTCGAGCAGCTCGAGGTCGTCGGGGCACACCAGGCCGGGATGCTGCACGCCGACCGACTCGGCCAGCTTGAGCAGGTCGCGGCGCAGCGTCTTGACGTAGTTCGCGGCGCGGACCGACTTGTGCGCCGGGTCGAGACCTCGTGCGAGCCAGGCGTTCTGGGTGGCGACGCCGGTGGGGCAGTGGTCGGTGTGGCACTTCTGGGCTTGGATGCAGCCGATCGCGAGCATCGCCTCCCGGCCGACGTTGAGCAGGTCGCAGCCCAGCGCCATCGCCACCAGCCCGTTGTCGGGCAGGCCGAGCTTGCCGGCGCCGACGAACACGGTCTGCTCGTGCAGGCCGTGGCGGGCGAAGGTGCCGTAGACCCGCGAGAACCCGAGGCGGAACGGCAGCGAGACGTGGTCGCTGAACGCCATCGGCGCCGCGCCGGTGCCGCCCTCGCCGCCGTCGACGGTGACGAAGTCGACGCCGCGGCCGGTGTCGCGCATGCGCCGGCACAGCTCCTCCCAGAAGCGCATGTCACCGACGGCGCTCTTGATGCCGACCGGCAGGCCGGTC
>DATMJH010000096.1:0-6206 GCA_035554015.1 Mycobacteriales bacterium | reverse complement strand
CACCAGCGGGGCGCCGCGGCCGCGGACGGCGACC
The DNA here is from genome assembly GCA_035554015.1 of Mycobacteriales bacterium. GTDB lineage: Bacteria > Actinomycetota > Actinomycetes > Mycobacteriales > SCTD01 > DATLGD01. The sequence continues at coordinate 6,172 of DATMJH010000096.1, read as the reverse complement.
CGGTGTTCGACTACGACCTCGACCACGACTCGGGCGGAGCGCTGCCGCCGCTGCCCCGGCCGGGCATCCACTCCGCCCGCGGCCCTTGGGCAGGACCGTCGACAGCGCCGCCATGGGCGGCACGCGCCGCGGGTCGCTCGACCCGGTCGGCCGGCTGGTCGACGGCATCTGCCCCGCCGGTGCGTGGGCCGGCCACCACGCCACCTGGATCGTCACCACCGACGTCGACAGCGGCCGCCGCGTGGTCTTCGGCCGCGACGGCGCGCCGCACGCCTCGCTGCGCGCCGCCGTGATGGCGTCCTGCGCCATCCCCGGCTGGTACGCGCCGGTGGTCATCGGCGGCCGGCGCTACGTCGACGGCGGCACCTGCTCACCGACCTCGGTCGACGTCGTGCGCCCGCTCGGGCTCGACCGTGTCTTCGTGCTGTCGCCGATGACGTCGCTGCACTACGACCACCCCGGCACGGTGGCGGGGCGGCTCGAGCGCCGGTTCCGGCGCCTCACCACGCGGCGCGTCGTCCGTGAGGTCAAGAAGGTGGCGGCGGCCGGCACGGAGGTCGTCTGGCTCGGCCCGACCGCCGACGACCTCGCCGCCATCGGCGCGAACCTCATGGACGCACGGCGGCGGGTGGACGTTCTCGAGACCTCGCTGCGCACCTCCGCCGAGGCGCTGCGCGCGGCCCGCGGTCGCGGCCCGCGCTCCGGCCTCGCCGCCGCCGGCTGAGCGGGTGCGGGTCTACCTGCCGGCGACCGTGCCGGACCTGCGGGTGCTGCTCGACACGGGCAGCCTCGGCGACCCACCGGTGCCGGCGTACGCCGTCACCCCGGCGCTGCGCGAGTGGTACGCCGACGGGAGTCAGGAGGAGCTGGAGTACGCCGCCATGGCGCTGGCCGCCCGGGCGTCGGTGCGGCTGCTCGACCCGGCCCTGGTGGTCGACCCGTCGACGCCGGCGCGCCGCGTGGTGGTCGTCGCGGAGGTCGAGAGGGCCGAGCCGGTGCCGCACGTCGACCGTGCCGCGGTCCGGGTGCTGGACGCCGTCCCGCTGCGTCGGGTGCAGGCGGTGCACGTCGACGACCCGGCCGCCGAGCCGGACGTGCGCGCCGCGGCGGAGTCCGTCGTGGCCGCCGACCTCGGCAGCGACGACGCCGCGTTCGTCGTGGAGCAGGCCGACGGCCACGAGCTGCAGTGGTACGCCACCCAGGAGATCGGGGCGCTGCTCGAGCTCGGTTGAGCCAGCTGGCGGCGTGCGATCTAGTCCTTCTTCGCCATGCGGATGCGGTTGCGCCGCGCCGATCACCTCTGCAGGGATCGGTCGAGGGGGCGGCATGGACGAGGACGAGCTGCGGCGCGCCGCGCGCGTGAGCGGCATCCGTGCCGGCGAGCTGCCCTCGCTGGAGCAGGTCGAGCGGCGGCGCACGGAGCTCTGGCTGATCTCGAGCGTGCTGCTGATCGGCATGACCGGGGCGTTCGCCGTCGTCTCGATGTGGTCGCCCGAGGACCTGTCGGAGCTCGTCAAGCTGCCGGTCGTCCGCTTCGGCGTCCTCGGCGTCGCCGTGGCCCTGTCGGCCTACCTGGTCGAGAAGGAGTACTCGCTGCGCCGCGTCTCCCGCCTGCTCATGGACGAGCGGGTGCTGACGACGGCGCTGTCGAACCGGCTGCACGAGATCTCGGCGCTGCTCGACGCCGGCCGCGCCGTCAACAGCACCCTCGAGCTCGACCGGGTGCTCGACTCGATCCTGTCCGGCGCCACCGAGCTGCTGCCGGCCGCGAGCGGCACGGTCATGCTGCTCGACGGCGAGGAGCTCGTCGTGGCCGCTGCGGTCGGCAAGGAGGGCGTCATCGGCCGGCGGTCGGCGGTGGGCGACGGCATCGCCGGGCACGTCGCGCGGACCCGACAGGCGCTGCTGCTCGACGGCCGGGCGACGCCGGCGATGTTCCCGGGACTGGACACGCGCGGGCCGGCCAGGCAGTCCGCCGTCCGCAGCTCGCTCTGCGTCCCGCTCATCGAGCGCGAGGAGCTGCTCGGCGTCCTCAACCTCAGCGCGCCCGCCGAGGGCGACTTCAGCGAGTACGACCTGCGCGCCGTCAGCCTGTTCGCCGAGCAGGCCGCCACCGCCATCAGCAAGGCGCGGCTGTACGAGCGCAGCCGCGAGCAGGCGCAGCAGCTGGCGCACGCCGCGACGCACGACCCGCTCACCGGGCTGGCGAACCGCGCCGCGCTCGACGCGCGCGCCCTGCGCTCGGGTGCCGCGGAGACGCTGCTGTTCCTCGACCTCGACGGCTTCAAGGAGGTCAACGACCGGCTCGGGCACGCGGCCGGCGACACCGTGCTGCGCACCGTCGCCGAGCGGCTGGTGCACTGCCTGCGCGGCGACGATCTCGCCGCGCGGTTCGGCGGCGACGAGTTCGCCGTGCTGCTGTCCGGCTCGCCGGACGCCCTGCTCGCCGGGCAGGTCGCCTCGCGGATCGTGCGCGTGCTCAGCGAGCCGATCGGCGTCCCGGGGGCGCGCGTGACGGTGACGGCGAGCGTCGGCGTCGCGCTGCCCGAGGACGGCGCCGACCACAGCACGCTGCTCAAGCACGCCGACCGCGCGCTCTACACCGCCAAGGGCGCGGGCAAGGGCTGCTGGCGGCTGTACCAGCCGGAGATCGTGGGTGCCGGCCCGCGCGTCGAGCAGCTGCCGCCCGAGCCGCCGCCCGCCGAGGTCCCCGCTCCGCGAGCCGAGCCGGTCCTGGTGCGGCTGCGCGCCGACGAGGTGGCCTCGTGAGCGAGCAGGCCATGGCCGACCAGCCCGAGGACGCCGTGCCGGAGCGAGCCGCGCGCCGTCAGCGGTCCTTCGACATCCTGTCCACCCGCGGCCCCCGGCGCGCCGGGGCGCTGCTCACCGTGCTGGCCGCCGGTCCCGCCGGCCTCGTCACCGTGCCGCAGGCGGGGCTCGCGCCGCTCGCCGGGCTCGTGCTCGTGGCCGTGCTCGCCCCGCTCTGGGTGCGCCCGGCGGCCGCCCGCGGACTGGTCGCCGCGTCCGTCGTCGGCGCCGCCGCCGTCGCCGCGCCGGTGCTGCCGCCGGAGCTGCCCTACGTCGCCGGGGCCGTCGCGGCACTGGCGGCGCTCCTGGTCTGCTGCGAGCTGGTCTCGCAGTGCACCTCGCGCGCGCTCGAGGCCCAGGCGGCGACGCTGCGCGAGCGGGCCCACCGCGAGCGCGAGCTGCAGAAGGCGGCGGCCGAGCACGTCGAGCTCGCCGGCGAGCTGCAGCACCGTGCCACGCACGACGCGCTGACCGGGCTGCTCAACCGCGCGGCGCTGTCCCGCTACCTCGACCAGCTGCTGGCCGCGGGTGAGCCGGTCGGCGTGCTCGTCGCCGGCCTGGCCGGGTTCACCGCCATCAACGACGTGCTCGGGGACGAGCTGGGCGACGAGGCGCTCATGACCATCGGCCGTCGGCTGGCCGGCGCGGCCCGCGGCGGCGACTGCGTCGCCCGGCTCGGCGGCGACCAGTTCGCCGTGCTGCTCCCGGGCCTGCGCGGCGACGGCGCCGATCACGTCGGGGAGCGGTTCTCGGCCCTGCTGCGCGAGCCGCTCGCGCTCGGCGGCCAGGTGATCCCGCTGCACGCCCGCACCGGCCTGGCGCTGGCGCCGCCGGCCTCCGGGACGGGCGGTCGGGCGCTGCTGCGCTCGGCCGAGGCGGCGTCCCGCTCGGCGTCGGCCGGTGGTGCCTGCGTGCGCGCGGACGGCGAGCAGGCCGTCTCGAGCGCCGAGCGGTTGCGTGAGGAGGCCGACCTGGTCCGCGCGCTCGACGCCGGCGAGTTCTTCCTGCTGTACCAGCCGCTGGTGTCCACCGAGACCGGCCGGATCGCCTCGGTCGAGGCACTGGTCCGCTGGCGCCACCCCGAGCGCGGGCTGGTGCCACCGAACGACTTCATCCCGCTCGCGGAGTCGACCGGCTTCATCGTGCCGCTGGGCCTGCGGGTGCTCGAGATGGCCTGCGCCCAGCTGCGCTCGTGGGCGGCGCTCGCGCCGCAGCTGTCGGTGGCGGTCAACGTGTCGGCCCGCCAGCTCGTGGAGCCCGACTTCATCGCCGAGGTGCGGCGCATCCTGTGGAGCTCGGGTGTCGACCCGGCCCGTGTGGTGCTCGAGCTCACCGAGAGCATGCTCATGGAGGACGGCGACGCCGCCGTCGCCGTGCTCTGGCAGCTGCGCGGGCTCGGCGTCCGGCTCGGTCTGGACGACTTCGGCACCGGGTACTCCTCGCTCGGCCGGCTGGGCGACCTGCCGCTCGACGAGCTCAAGATCGACAAGAGCTTCGTGGACCGGCTCGGTGCGCAGCCCGGCGACAGCACCAGCCTCGTCACCGCCGCCGTCGCCATGGGCCACGGGCTCGGCCTCGAGGTCGTGGCCGAGGGTGTGGAGACCACGGCGCAGGCGACGTTCCTGCGCGGCATCGGCACCGACCTGCTCCAGGGCTACCTGCTGGGCAAGCCGCTGCCTGTCGACGACGTGACCGGGCTGCTGGGAAAGCCGCTGCTGCCGACGGCGGGCGCCGGCGACGGCGCGATCCCCGGACCACGGACCGAGGAGCCGGTGCAGCAGGCGTACGTGCCCGCCGTTCTGCCGTCGCTGGCGCCGCCCGGGCGCTGACGCGGCGAGCGCGCGGGGTGGCACAGTGGCGGAGCCGTGTCGCGCCGCTGACAGGAGTGCCCCGTGGACGCCGTCACCTCCGTGCCGCTGCCGGTGAACGAACCCGTCCGCTCCTACGCGCCGGGCTCGCCCGAGCGGGCCTCGCTCGAGGCGCGGCTGAAGGAGCTCGGCTCGCAGCAGACCGAGCTGCCCATGACGGTCTCCGGCCGGCAGCGGGCCGGCGGCGGCGCGCCGATCGACGTCGTGCAGCCGCACCGGCACGCGGCCGTCCTCGGCGTCACCCACGAGGCGACGGCCGACGACGTCGCGGCGGCCGTCGACGCCGCGCTGGCCGCGGCGCCGGCGTGGCGCGGCCTGTCGTACGACGACCGGGCCGCCGTGCTGCTGCGGGCGGCCGAGCTGCTGGCCGGCCCGTGGCGCGACACGCTGAACGCCGCCACGATGCTCGGGCAGAGCAAGACCGCCTACCAGGCCGAGATCGACAGCGCCTGCGAGCTCATCGACTTCCTGCGCTTCAACGTGGCCTTCGGGCGGCAGGTGCTGGACGAGCAGCCGCTGAGCTCGCCGGGCGTCTGGAACCGGATGGACCACCGGCCGCTCGAGGGGTTCGTGCTGGCCATCACCCCGTTCAACTTCACCGCGATCGCCGGCAACCTGCCGCTGGCGCCGGCGCTGATGGGCAACACCGTCGTCTGGAAGCCCTCGCCGACGCAGCAGCTCGCCGCGCACTTCACGATGCGCCTGCTCGAGGCCGCGGGACTGCCGCCCGGCGTGGTGAACATGGTGACCGGCAACGGGCAGGCGGTCAGCGACGTCGCCCTGCCGCACCCGGACCTGGCCGGCGTCCACTTCACCGGCTCGACGCGGACCTTCCAGCACCTGTGGCGGCAGGTCGGCCACGGGCTGCAGGGCTACAGGACCTACCCGCGGATGGTGGGCGAGACCGGGGGCAAGGACTTCGTGCTGGCGCACCCGTCGGCCGACGCGACGGCGCTGGAGGTGGCGCTGGTGCGCGGCGCGTTCGAGTACCAGGGCCAGAAGTGCTCCGCGGCCTCGCGCGCCTATGTCGCGCGGTCGGTGTGGGAGCGGATCCGGGACGACCTGTGCGCCGAGACGGCCGATCTGCCGATGGGCGACGTCGCCGACCTGCACAACTTCCTCGGCGCGGTCATCGACGCGCGGGCGTTCGCCACGCACCGCGACGCGATCGAGCGGGCCCGCTTCCACCCCAGCGCGCGGATCCTGGCGGGCGGCACGTACGACGACTCGCGCGGCTGGTTCGTCCGGCCGACCGTCATCGAGACCGAAGACCCCTCCGACGAGGTGCTCACCACCGAGTACTTCGGGCCGATCCTGGGCGTGTTCGTCTACGACGACGCGGACTGGGAGCGGGTGCTGCCGCTGGTGGACGCCACGAGCCCGTACGGCCTGACCGGCGCCGTGTTCGCGACCGACCGGACGGCCGTGGCGCAGGCCTCGGCGGCGCTGCGCTTCGCCGCCGGCAACTTCTACGTCAACGACAAGCCGACGGGGGC
>DATMJH010000095.1:0-6271 GCA_035554015.1 Mycobacteriales bacterium | reverse complement strand
TGCAGCTCGGCCATCCTGCTGCCGGCCTCGAACTCGCGCTGGGTGGGCTCGGGAGCGGCGGTGTCGTCACCGCCGTCGTCGTCGCCGCAGGCGGCCAGCGTCAGTGACAGGGCGACCGCGGTCGCCGCGGCCAGGGCGCGTGGTGCGCGCATGGTGTGCCTTCCTCTCGGTGTCGGCCCGGTGGTGACCGGGTCGTCGTGCGCCTTCAGTGGCTGAGGATCTTGGACAGGAAGTCCTTGGCGCGATCGCTCTCGGGGTGGGAGAAGAACCGCTCCGGCTCGGCCTGCTCGACGATCGAGCCGTCGTCCATGAACACCACGCGGTTGGCGGCGCGGCGGGCGAAGCCCATCTCGTGCGTGACGACGATCATGGTCATCCCGGACTGCGCCAGCGAGGTCATGACGTCGAGGACCTCGTTGATCATCTCGGGGTCGAGCGCCGACGTCGGCTCGTCGAACAGCATGACCTTCGGGTCCATCGCCAGGGCACGGGCGATGGCCACGCGCTGCTGCTGGCCGCCGGACAGCTGCGCCGGGTACTTGTCGGCCTGGTTGCCGATGCCGACGCGGTCGAGCAGCTCACGCCCGCGCTGCTCGGCCTGCTTCTTGCCGAGGCCACGGACCTTGACCGGCCCGAGGGTGACGTTCTGCAGCACGGTCTTGTGCGCGAACAGGTTGAAGGACTGGAAGACCATGCCGACCTCGGCGCGCAGCCGGGCCAGCTCCTTGCCCTCGAGCGGCAGCGGCCGGCCGTCGATGAGGATCTCGCCTGAGTCGATCGGCTCCAGCCGGTTGATCGTGCGGCACAGCGTCGACTTGCCGGACCCGGACGGCCCGATGACGACGACGACCTCGCCCCGCCCGACCTCGAGGTCGATGTCCTTGAGCACGTGCAGCGGGCCGAAGTGCTTGTTGACGTCGCGCATGACGACGAGCGGGTCGCCCGACGCCGGGGCCGGCGCAGGCACGGAGGGGTCGGCCACGGGCCGGACCCTAGACCGGACGAGCCGGGCACCGCGACGCCCGTTGCCGCGCGCCCCGCGGATCGTGACCGAGTGGTGATCTCGGCGCTCCTACGCTCGACGGCGTGGCGCAGGTGCTGGCGGTGGTGGGCCCGACCGCCGCGGGCAAGTCCGAGCTCGGCGTCGCGCTGGCCCGCGCCGTCGGCGGCGAGGTCGTCAACGCCGACTCCATGCAGCTCTACCGCGGCATGGACGTCGGCACGGCCAAGCTCTCCGAGGCCGAGCGCGACGGCGTCCCGCACCACCTGCTCGACGTCTGGCCGGTGACCCGCACCGCCACTGCGGCGGACTACCAGTCGCTGTGCCGCGAGGTCGTGGACGACCTGCTGGCCCGTGGGGTGACGCCGGTGCTCGTCGGCGGCTCGGGGCTGTACCTGCGCGCGGCGCTGGACGAGCTGGCCTTCCCCGGCACCGACCCGCAGCTGCGGGCGCGGCTGGAGCGGGAGCTGGCCGAGCACGGCGCCCCGGCGCTGCACGCCCGGCTCGCCGCCGCCGACCCGCAGGCCGCCACGCGGATGGACCCCGCCAACGGGCGACGCGTCGTCCGCGCGCTGGAGGTCGTCACCCTCGCCGGCGCGATGCCCGGGCGGATGACGTCCTACGACGCCCGCTACGACACCGACTGGATCGGCGTCGACCGGCCCGACCTGGCCGACCGCATCGCCACCCGGGTGGACCGGATGTTCGACGGCGGCCTGGTGGCGGAGGTGCGCCGGCTCGAGGGCGAGGGCCTGCGCGAGGGCGTCACCGCCTCGCAGGCCCTCGGCTACAAGCAGGTCCTGCAGCTGCTCGACGGCGACGGGGACGAGCCGCTGGCGCGGGAGCGGACGGTGACCGCCACCCGCCGGTTCGCCCGCCGGCAGCGCGCCTGGTTCCGCCGGGACCCGCGGATCCGGTGGCTCGACCCGGCCGCGGACCTGCTCGGGCAGGCGCTGCAGACGCACGCTCGTGACGGCGGGTGACTGGCCCGAACGGACCTGTGAAGACCACCCGGGATGGTCATGACCCGTACGGGTGTCCAGGCCGACACTTCGGACATGACATCCCCCCACTCGGCCTCGACCGACGACCTGCCCGCGCTGCACCGCAGCGTCGAGGACGGCACGCTCGAGCTGCTGTACCAGCCGGAGGTCGAGCTCGACTCCGGGGCGCTCGTCGCCATGGAGGGGCTGCTGCGCTGGCACCACGGTGACCTGGGCGTGCTGGCCCCGCCGGCGTTCCTCGACCTCGCCGAGCGCAGCGGCGACATCGGCCCGATCGGCATGTGGGTGCTGTCCGAGGGTGCCCGCGAGGCGCGCCGCTGGCAGTCGCTGCCCGGCCCGCAGCGCCGGCTCTGGCTCAACGTCAGCCTGACGCAGGTCACCTCGCCGACGCTGGCGCTGGCCGTCTCGCACGCCATCGGCGAGAACGGCCTGGCGCCCGGCGCGCTCGGGCTGGAGGTCTCCGAGGCCACGGTGCTGCACCTCGGTGACCAGGCGATGCCGCACCTGCAGGCGCTTCGTGACGCCGGCGTCGCGATCGCCGTCGACGACTTCAGCACCTGGTACGCCACGCTGGGCGTCATCGCCGACCTGCCGGTCGACGTCGTCAAGCTCGGCCAGCGCTACGTGCGCGGCATCGGCGAGGACGTCACGGGCGACGACGAGAAGCTCGACGCCATGGTGTCGACGATCGTCGACCAGGCGCACGACCACGGCATGCTCGTCGTCGCCGAGGGCGTCGAGACCTGGGCCGAGGCGGCGCGGCTCACCGAGCTGGGCTGCGACCGCGCGCACGGCTGGCTGTTCGCCTCGCCGCAGCGCGCCGACCGCGCGCGGTGGCTGCTGTCCCGCGGCGCCGGCTGGCGCGGGGGCATGGTCACTCCCCAGACCCGCGCCCGGCCCTTCGTCCCGACGCCGCGCGGCCACTGACGTCCGGACGCTGGCCGCGCCCGTACGCTGGCCGGCGCCCGTACGCTGGCCGGCATGGCGCTGCCGCTGGCCGGCCGGCCCTTCCTGAAGGGTCACGGCACGCAGAACGACTTCGTCGTGCTGCCCGACGTCGACGGCTCGCTGGTGCTGACCCCCGACGCCGTCCGCCGGCTGTGCGACCGCCGCCGGGGTCTCGGCGCCGACGGCGTGCTCCGGGTCGTCCCGTCCCGGCTCGAACCGGACGCCGCTGAGCACGCCGACGTCGCGCCGTGGTTCATGGACCACCGCAACGCCGACGGCAGCACCGCCGAGATGTGCGGCAACGGCATCCGGCTGTTCGCCCGCTACCTCGTCGACGCCGGCCTCGCCGAGCCGGGGCCCCTGCGCATCGCCACCCGCGCGGGGGTCAAGGACGTCGCCGTCGAGGGCGCCGGCGAGGTCACGGTCGACATGGGACCGGCCGAGGTGGGCGAGACGATGCTGGTCGACGGCGACAAGGCGCAGTTCGTGTCGATGGGCAACCCGCACGCGGTGCTCGAGGTGCCGTCGGTCGCGGCCCTCGGCGAGCTGCACCCCGACCGGCTCGACCTCAACGTCGAGTACGTCGAGGACGTGTCGCCGACGCACATCCGGATGCGCGTGCACGAGCGCGGTGTGGGCGAGACGCGCTCGTGCGGCACCGGCGCGTGCGCCGCTGTGGTGGCGACCTCGATGCGCACCGGCGCGGCGCGCGGCACGGCGTTCGACGTCGACGTGCCCGGCGGACGGCTGGTCGTGACCTGGCAGGAGGACGGGCGGGTGAGCATGCGCGGACCGGCGGTGCTCGTGGCCGAGGGCGTGCTGGACGACGGGCTGCTCGGATGACCGACGGGCTGACCCCCGCGCAGGCGGCCAAGGCGCTGAAGAACGTCGTCGGGAAGTTCGGCTTCGACTGGATGGCCGACGCCGGCCTGCGAGCCCGCGGCAAGGCCGAGCTCGGGCTGCGCGGCCGGCCGCTGTACCACCTCGGCCGGGCCGGGGTGCTCGGCGACGTGCCGGCCGACGTCGTCGTCGCCGTGGAGGCGTTCTTCCCGCCCGACATCGTCCGCCGGTCGTGGGAGGACCGCGGCGACAACCGCCCGCTGGACGTCGCGCGCTGGTACGCGGGCGGGTGCGCTGAAGTGGCGCGCGGCGTCTTCCCCGACGACGAGCGGACGGCGCGGGCGGCGTCGCTGGTGGAGCGGGTCGTGGACGCGGCCGAGCCGGCCGGGCTGCCGCTGTTCGCCGGCTGGCGGCTGCAGCCGCGGCCCGACGACGCGCCGGGGCGGCTCGGGGTGCTGCTCAACGTGCTGCGCGAGCACCGGGGGTCGGTGCACGCGGCGGCCGTCGCGGCGCTGGGCATCCCGCCGCTGGCCGCCGTGATGGCCGGCCCGTACGGCGAGGGCAACGCCAGGTTCTTCGAGTGGCCCGAGCCCTATCCCGACCCCGAGCCGTGGCGGGCGAGGTGGGACGCCGCCGAGGACCTCACCGCGGCCGGCGCGGCCGTGCCGTACGACGCGCTCGACGCGCGCGAGCGCGCCGAGCTGGTCGACGTCGTCCGCGGGCTGCTCGTCCCCGCCTGACAGCCCGCCACCGGAGCCCTCCCGACGGTTTCCGCGCCCCCGCTACCCGCTGCAGCCACTCCACTCTCCCGCGCCGCCGGAGCCCTCCCGACGGATTCGGAGCCCTCGGTCACCGCTGCAGCCACTCCGCGCTGCAGCAGCTGTCAGCGGGTGCTGGCCCGGACGGCGGCGCCTGCCGCCAGCGCCGCGGCGCCGACCGCCGCGGCGGTACCCGGGCCGGTCGACGGGAGCGTGCGTGCCGCCGTGCCCGTGCCGTCCGCGGTCCGCGCGAGGGTGGACGGCGCGACCTCACCCGTGCGGCTCGACGACGACGGCAGCGCGGCCGGCGCGGCGTCCGGGTCGAGGAAGAACGGCGCCGCGTAGGCGACCGCGCCGCCGAACACGTCGACGCCCTCCGGAGCGCGGCCGTCCCGCTCCTGCTCGGCGTCGAGGATGCGCAGCACCACCCAGCGGCCGTTCTCGACGTCGACCGGCGCGCGGAAGGCGATCACCGGCTGGTCGTCGCGCGGCACGACGACCTCCTCGGTGTGGACGACGGTCGGCAGCGGCCGGCCGGTCTGCAGCACCTGCACCTGCAGCCGCCGGCCCCACCACACCGCGCCGCGGTCGACGTCGAGCTGGAACTGCACGTCGCCGCTGCGGTGGCCGAGCGTCTGCCCCATCCGGACGCCGTTCGCGGCGGCGTCGACCCGCAGGCCGCGCAGCCGGGTGCTGAAGAAGCGGCGGGCCTCCATCGCCTCGCGCACGCCGGCGCGAGAGAGCTCGGTGACCCACAGGCCGGTGCGACCCTTGCCGTCCGGGTAGCCCCAGTCGGTGCCGTGCTCGTCGCTGACACCGGACAGGCCGACCCGCCAGCCGGCGTCGAGGCACTCGGCGATGGGTGAGGCGAAGCCCTGGTCCACGCCCTCGAACAGGTAGTCCTCGCCGCGGTTGAAGACCTCGATGGAGACCAGCCGGTCGCGCAGCCGCTCGTCGTAGGAGAAGTAGCCGAACCGGCCGGGCTCACGGCCCGGGTGGTTGAAGCCGAAGATGCCGTCGGCGCCGCCGGACAGCACCGGGGTCGCGGGATCGCGGGCCAGCCACTCGTAGAACCCGCGCATGCCGGCGCCGTTGGCGGGAACGACCCGGACCGCCTGGTCGACCGTGGGCGCGATGGCCGGGCCGGCGCCGGGCACCTCGTGCAGGAACTGGGCCACCCCTTCACCGGTGGTGTTGCCGACCGTGCTGAGCGGGTCGATCCAGTCCTGGCTGAACCAGACGTTGACGTGCCCGAGCGTCGGGCTCGACCACTCGAAGCCGCGGATCGCGGTGAACGCGCCGCGGGCGTCGGCGGCGTCGGCGAGCCGGCCCGTCGTCTCCCAGGCCTGCTCGTCGATGCCGGCCAGTGAGCAGCTGCTGGCGCAGGTCAGCTCCCGCGCCGCCCCGGGCAGCGCCTTGCTGATGGTCGAGTGGTCGGTGAGGGCGGCGACGTCGATCCCGGCCGCCCGCATGGACGCGAAGGCGCTCTCGGCCTTGCCCTTGCCGTCGCTGAGCAGGGAGTGGTTGTGCAGGTCGGCGTGCGCGACGCGGGTGCCCGGGAACAGCCGGCTGGCGCGGCCGGTCTGCTCCGCGGCGTGCGCGCGGCCGCCGAGCGGGCGGCTGAGCGTGCCGGTGCCCGAGGCGACCAGCAGGGCTCCGGCGGCGGCGGAGCCGGACAGGAACGTGCGGCGGGACAGCGGCATGGGGGCGGGCTCCTGGTG